>PUOW01000406.1 GCA_003552185.1 Spirochaetaceae bacterium | reverse complement strand
GCGTGCGTGTTGACAAGCTTGCGGCCGCTCGGTAGAATGCGTCCCGTATTCCAAGATTGATGCGGCGATGGTGAAATTGGTAGACACGCTAGCTTGAGGGGCTAGTGGGCGTTAGCCCGTGCTGGTTCAAGTCCAGTTCGCCGCAGTGTGTTTTGCAGGCAAAACCATGCTTGCAAGCTGGGCCACTGACGTGGTCCAGTTCGCCGCAGTCTGCCTTCGTTGAGAAGGCCATGCCTGCAAGCTGGGCTGCTTCGCAGTCCAGTTCGCCGCAGTCTGCCTTCGTTGAGAAGGCCATGCCTGCAAGCTGGGCCACTGACGTGGTCCAGTTCGCCGCAGTCTGCCTTCGTTGAGAAGGCCATGCTTGCAAGCTGGGCCACTGACGTGGTCCAGTTCGCCGCAGTCTTACGCTATTACTAGACAATTACTCAAAAGCTCCCGGATGGGGGCTTTTTGTGTGTTAGGGCTGCGTGCAACTGTGCACCATACATGAACTTAGTGTGAACTGTTTCCGACCGGGGAACCCAACGGTTTTCTTGCAAATCAACTGAGTAGTCTCGATTGAGGCCGTTTGGAACGGAGCGAGCCGGCTGGAGTCTGTCTCCTGGAAGGGAGGCGGTCGGCGAACGAATGGCGGCCCGAAATCGCGTTCTTTCGAGCGTTTATCGATGAGGATGAACTGCTTGAGGAACTGCGCTGCCGGGGTTTGAGATTATCGCGTTGACGGTGCGGCAGCGGCGCCTTAATTTCTTACTCGGACCATAGGACTCGGGACCATAGGAATTAGGGGGCATCATGCCGAAACGCACCGATAAAGCACACCTGTATCAACACGCCGCATCGCTCGGGGTTGCGGTGCTTGTCGCAATTACCGCTGCCTGCGCGGCTCCGACCGCAAACGCGATAGATGTGGACGCAGGGTCTTACAGCGCCGAGCCGATTGTTGAAGACCTTGAACACCCGTGGGGCTTGGATTTTCTCGGAGGTCACGACGGCGAATACGCCGTGGTCACCGAGCGAGCCGGCAATCTGCTACTCGTTAATCTCGCGGATGGGTCGGTCGCGGAGATCACCGGCGAGGTTCCCGAGGTACAGGCCGCAGGCCAAGGTGGCCTACTAGATGTTGCGGTACACCCTGAGTATGCCGGAAGCGGCGACTGGATCTACCTCACATACTCGGGCGCCGACGACTCGGGCAACGAATCCGCGACGCACCTCGGCCGCGGGCGCCTCGATGAAGCGGGGCCAACTCTCCAAGAGTTCGAGGTGCTTTACGTCGCGGAACCGTTCGACTCCGAGACCGGCCACTTCGGCTCGCGCATCGTGTTCGACGAAGACGGGTACCTCTACATGACCACCGGAGACCGCCGCGACCGGTATACCGCGCAAGATCTCGGCAGCAACTGGGGGAAGATCCTTCGCTTCCACGACGACGGAAGCATCCCGGCCGATAACCCCTTCGTAGACGACGAGGACGCGCTCAACGCCATCTACACCTACGGGCACCGCAACCCGCAAGGACTCGCCGTCCATCCCGAGACCGGAGAGCTCTGGCAGAACGAGCACGGCGAGCAAGACGGTGATGAAATCAACCTGATCGACGAACCCGGCGGGAACTACGGCTGGCCGGTCGCAACCTACGACCGTGAATACGTGGGTGGAGCCGAGATCGGCGATCTGCCGCATGAGCGCGACGATATCGTGAATCCGATTTACTGGTGGGACGGCACGCGATACGACGACGGACAGTCCGGTTTTCCGCCGTCGGGTATGACGTTCCATGGCGGCGATCTGTTCATGGGTAATCTACCGAATGAGTATCTCGGCCGCTTCTATCTCGAAGGCAGCACTCGCGACGACGGGGTTGAGGTAACAGGAGAGTCACGAATCGTCGGCGAATACGGTCGCGTACGCGACGTTCGATCCTCGGATCACAGCGATTATCTCTACGTCTTGATCGATGCCGCGCCTGCCCCGCTTCTGAGAGTACGCGTCGAGTAGTTCGACACAGCACATAGAACTGCGGCGGCGAACGCTCGGTTTGGGAGGCTGGCCGGAAGCGGTGGTGGTGCGGTGAAAGGGATGAGTGCTTGCTTCAGCGGCTTCTCGCCGCCGCCGTGAACCCGGCCCGATCCAACTGCGTTTGCCCTGACCCCGGGCGCCGGTGTTGTTGTTGCGGTGTGGCGCATAGTACACTCCCGGTGAATCGGTATGAAAAACAGTTATGCACGCTTCGTAGAAAGCCGGGGACTTCCACCGCTCGGCGGGGCCGCTGAAACAGAGCATACGCAGGAACTGCTTCGTCAACGCACCAAAGAGCTCAACTGCGTGTACTACGCGCTGCAACTCGTTCGAGACCCCGGCGCCGAGCTTGACGATGTCGTTGAACAGCTCCTCGATGCGCTGGTGGCGTCGCTGCGGTTTCCGGAATCAAGCGTCGCCCGAGTTCGCCTGGACGATCGCACATGGACGAGCCCGCAGGCCCCGCTTCTCGATCCCGATCCGGCTCATGTGTTGCGCGAAGAGATCATGGTGGCGGCACAGCCCGCCGGAACGCTTGAGCTTTTCGTTTCGTCGCCGGAGGCGCGCCACTCGCCGGACTGCCCGGTGGCGCGGGGAGAAGAGCGTCTCCTACAGCATATGGCCGAGATGATCGGCGTGTACTACCAACAACACAAGGCGCAGCTTGCGTTGCGCGATCGCGAAGAGCGCATGCGCCAGGTGACCGAGACCATGGAAGAGGTGTTCTGGCTCAGCTCTCTCGACCAAAGCGAGATGCTGTATGTGAGCCCGGCGTACGAGAAGGTCTGGGGGAGGACCTGCGAGAGTCTCTATCGCGATCCGAGTTCGTTTCTGGAAGCGGTGATTGAGGACGACAGGCCTACGGTCGAACAAGAGCTTGCCCGCTATCGTGAGGGAGGCGCCTTTAACCTGCAATACCGGATTGCGCGCCCGGACGGCGAGGTTCGCCATGTCGCGGTTCGCGCGCATCCGGTTACCGACGAAAGCGGGCAGCGAACACGGAGCACCGGAATAGCACGCGACATCACCGAAGAAGTGAAGACGCAACGAAAACTCGAGCGCCAGAATCGGACGCTCGAAACCTTCTTCAGCGTGACGCCGAGCCTACTCTGTATCGCGGATCTCGAAGGAAACTTCGTGAAGGTCAACGGAGCATGGGAACGGATTCTCGGCTATCCCGCTCACGAGCTCGAGCAAAGGAGATTTCTAGAGTTTCTGCACCCCGAAGACCTCGAGCCCACGCTGGAAGCGATGAAGCAACTGACCGAAGGCCTGGATGTCTCGAGTTTCGAAAACCGTTACCGCGCCCGCGACGGTAGCTATCGAGTACTTCGGTGGCAAGCCGGAGCGGACGACAACCTCATCTACGCCGCAGCCGACGACATCACCGAACAGGCCATGCTCGAGCAGCAGCTCGAGGAAGACAAAGAGTTCCTACGGTCGGTTATCGACGGCAGTCCGAACCCGATATTCGCCAAGGACTGGAACGGCCGGCATACCCTTGCAAACACCGCGCTCGAGAAACTGTTCGGAAAGCCCAAAGACGAGATCATCGGCCGGCGCGACTATGAGTTCTCACCGTCGCCGGAACAGATCGAGGCATTCTTGCACGACGACCGCGAAGTGATGACGAGCGGGCAACAGAAGTTCATCCCGGAGGAGCAGTTGACCGACGCCTCCGGCACCAACCGCTGGTTTCAAACCGTGAAGGTTCCGCTCTTTGCTGAACGCGCTCCCGAGGAACGGCAGGTGCTGGGTATCGCCACCGACATAACCGATCTCAAAGAGGCACGGGGGCGCGCTGAAGAGGCCAACGAGGCCAAGAGCCGATTTCTCGCGAACATGAGTCACGAGATCAGAACGCCGCTAAACGGGCTTCTCGGACTCAGCTACCTGGCTATCGAGCAGGCCGCGGATCCCACGGTAAGGAACTATCTGCATCGCATCCGGGAGGCCGGAAAGGGGTTGCTCGATATCGTGAACCAGATTCTCGATTTCTCGAAGCTCGAGGCCGGCAGAGTCACGCTCGGGAATCGTCGTTTCGAGCTGCGCACGCTGATGGAAGGCGTCGCCGAGATGTTCAGGCCCAGCCTTGAGAACAAGGATCTGGAGCTCCGCACCGCGGTCTCTCCCGAGATCCCCGATTGCCTCAACGCCGACTCCGCACGGCTCAAGCAAATTCTACTTAACCTCGTGGGCAACGCCGTGAAGCACACCGAGAGAGGCTCGATAACGATCTCGGTAACGCTCACAGGACGCAGCGCGCAGCATCTCGATCTTGAGTTCGAGGTGGCGGATACCGGCGTCGGAATCTCGCAACACGATCAAGCGCGGCTTTTCGAGAGCTTTCAGCAGCTCGACGGTTCCACTTCGCGAGAGCACGGGGGCACCGGCCTCGGCTTGTCGATATCTAAACAACTGGTTGAGCTCATGGGTGGTCGCATCTGGGTAGAGAGTGAGCCGGGGCGCGGCTCCCGCTTCTGCTTTGAGCTCCCGGTTTCGCCGGCCGGCGAGAACGACGGCGAAGCAGCCGAACACGACACCGAGGAACACGACACCGAAAGCCTCGAGAGCGTAGAGCTTGACGCCGCGGTCCCCGCAGACCGCAGCCTCTCGGTTTTACTGGTTGAGGATAACTACACCAACCGCATCGTCGCTCAGAGACTTCTGGAATCGGTTGGGGTAGAGGTTACCACCGCCGAGAATGGGCGCGAAGCGCTCGAGCTGGTAGCCGAAAGCCGGTTCGACGCCGTGTTGATGGATCTGCAAACACCCGAGATGGACGGCTATACCGCCGCCCAAGAAATACGAGCGCTTCCCGATGAAACCAAGAGCCGGGTTCCGATCATCGCCCTCACGGCACACGTACTGCCCGAAGATCGCGAGCGGAGTATCGCCGCGGGCATGAACGATCACGTGTCGAAGCCGTTTGTGCCCGAGGAGCTGGTCTCGACGATCTCCAAGTGGTTGCCGGACTCCGAGCCGACCGCGCCGCAGCCGATCGCGGCGCAGCCTACCGCACCGCAACCGGCTGTGCCACAGCAAGCCGCTGCAGACGAACGCGCCGCGACGCGTCTCAGGAGCTCGCTTCAACGGATGCACGAGATGCTGGAGCAAGACCTGTACATAGATCTGGCGTTTCTCGAGTCGGTGCAGGCCGACCTTATTGCTGCAGGCGCAACTACAGCCGAGAGCAAAAAGCTGCGCGAGGCTCTCGAACAGCTTGATTACAACACCGCGAAGCTGGTATTGAGCTCATTGAAAGCTCGCTTCGAGGCGGAGGGAAGGTAGTGGAGCACGCGGATACCGAGGTGCAGCCTGAGACCCGGAAACAGACGCAAAGACAGACGGTCTTGATCGTCGACGATTCGCAGATGAACGTGACCGCCCTCGCGGAGCTCCTTCGCGATCGGTGGCTCGTGAAGGTGGCACGAACCGGAGCGGATGCGTTGCGCATCGCTCATACCCGGCCGCAGCCCGACATCGTTTTGCTCGATATCATGATGCCGGAGATGGACGGATACGAGGTGTGCCGGCAACTCAAAGCCTCGGGCGAGACCCGCGACATTCCGGTGATCTTCATCACGGCGCTCGACCACGAAGACAGCGAGGAGCACGGGCTTACGCTCGGCGCGATCGATTATATCACCAAACCGTTTAGCCCGGCCTTGGTGAAGGCGCGAGTGAAAAACCACCTCGAACTGAAGCGCTATCGCGACATCTTGAAGAATCTCTCGATGATCGACGGCCTCACCGAGCTGGCGAACCGCCGCCGGTTCGAACAGCAGCTCGCGAGCGAATGGCAACGCGCGCTCCGCAAGCAAACACCGCTGTCGGTCGTGATGCTCGATATCGATCACTTCAAGGAGTATAACGACTTCTACGGTCATGTCGGCGGCGACGACTGCCTCCGGCAGATCGCAGCGGTCCTGAAGAACCGCATCAAACGCTCCGCCGATCTGGCGGCGCGCTGGGGCGGAGAAGAGTTCGCCTGCCTGCTGCCCGAGACCGAGCATGCCGCGGGCTTCACCGTGGCGGAGGAGCTTCGAGCCGAGGTGTACGCGCTGGGCCTGGCACACGAAGGTTCGCACACCGCGCCGGTTGTAACCATAAGCGCCGGGGTCGCGACCGTAACCCCCGATGCCGACTCCGGCGCAGCCCCTGAGCTGCTTGTGGAACAGGCCGATAGGGCCCTGTACGCCGCGAAAGAGAGCGGACGCAACCGCGTCATGCCCGGCGCGTAAGCCGCGGTTTCACCGCGAGGGCGCTACGGGAAACTCGAGCACGCACCGCGTGCCGGCATTGCGCTCGAAGCGGATCGTACCACCGAGGCCTTCGGTGAGAGCTTCAACCATCGTAAGGCCGAAGCTCGAGGCAGTGTCGATATTGAGCGAGTCCGGCAAGCCCGGGCCGTCGTCGGCCACTACCACGGTAACGGTTTCGTCCGCACCACGGTCGACCGCAACGGTAAGCCTCCCGTCGGTACGGCCTCGAAACGCGTACTTCATCGCGTTTGTTACAAGCTCGTTCACGATCAAACCGAGTTTAGAGAGGCGTTTCGCGTCCATCACAAACTCTTCAACACTAATGACCGTCTCCACCGTTTCAGCGGAGGGAAACAGCGCCACAACCTTGTTCACAAGCTGCGTAATGTAGTCCTGCGCCGAACCGGTGATATGCGTATCGGCGCGATAGAGCTGATCGTAGAGCAGCTCCATGCTTTGAAACCTGTTGCCGGCGTCCTGCATCGCGGCTGCGGCCTCCGGGTGACCTTCGAGCCGATCGGCCTCCAGGTTCAAGACACCTACCATAGTATTCATGGTGTTCTTGACGCGGTGATGCACCTCCCGCAACAGGTTCTCCTTCTCCACCACCAGCTCACGAATCTCCTTCTCAGCGCGCTTGCGTTCGGTGACGTCTCGAACAATGCTGAGAAGCAATCCGTTATCCATCGGGGCAATTCTGGCCTCGAACTCTCGAGTTCCGGCCGGTACCTGCAGCGAGTACTCGATAACACTCACCTCTTGGGTTGTAGCGGCACACTCAAACGCTTCGAGAAACTTCTGCGCCGTTTCCTCCGGGAGCGCTTCTTGCACGGTACTCCCGATGAGCCGCTCCGCGACGAGGAGATCCTTGTCGAAGGCATGACAGTCGAGGTACTTGCCGCTACGCTCGTGAACGAACACAAGGTCGGGAATTGCGCGCACAATGGCGTTGTTCCGCGCTTCGCTCTCGCGCAACGCCTCCTCGGCCTGTCGCTGCTCGGTAATATCGACCGCAAACCCGATGACGCCGGCTACCTCTCCACGCTCATCGGTAAACACCATCTTGTCGGTTCTAATCCAACCCGGATCTCCGTTCTTCGTGGGATACGGCTTAATCGCACCAAGCCGGGGGACTCCCGAGCGAAGGATCTCTTGATCCTCGGCAACCGAGGCCGCGGCAAGATGCTCCGGAAACGCATCGTACGCGGTCTTACCCAGAATCTCCTCGCGCGAAACGCCCACGGTTTCGCACCACGGCTTGTTCACGCGCAGAAAGCGCCCCTGCAGGTCTTTTTGCCAGATCATCGCCGGTACCGAGTCGAACACAATACCGAGATCGCGTACGGCGCGGTCTTTCTGCTCCGAAGCCGCATTCAGCTGCACCCGCGCTTCGTGCAAACGAAACGCCATGCGGATCGAGGCGAGGAGCACGGTATCGCCCGAGTTCTTCACGATATAGCCGTACGAGCCGATGCCTTCGGTCTTTTCCACGACCTCGGGCTCGGTGTGCGACGAGAGAAACACCACCGGCAGGTCATGTTGCGAGAGAATGCGCTCGGCGGCTTCGGTGCCGTCGATGCCCGGCCCCAAGTCTATATCCATCAAGACGAGGTCGATGCGTTCGTCGTCGATGCGTTCGTCTTGCGCGAGCCGGGCGACGGCGTCCTCGCCGGTGCTCACCGTCACCACGGTATACCCGGCGGCCTCGAGCGTCTTCTTCTCGAGCATCGCGACAAGCCGATCGTCTTCAACCAGGAGGATCGTTTTCTGCAGGGGGGTCTCCATCGTGCCATCCTTCTCGGCGCCTCGAGCTCGCTGCGTTACGCCGCAGCCGGCCGCTCCAACCCACGGGGCGCCCGGAAGCCTCGGCGTTGCACGGCGTCACCCCCCCGCAGCCCGGTGACGACATCCACCATCGTAGCACCACAGCG
>PUOW01000368.1 GCA_003552185.1 Spirochaetaceae bacterium | reverse complement strand
GGCGGTCGCCGGCGAGACCGCAGGAGCCGAGGAGCACCCCTGCAACGAGCACGAGTTTAAGAACCGTGTAAAGCTTGCTTCTCATAAGGCAAGAACGCTGCGCGCCATGAGTTCACCCAGTTCATAGCGCTTGTCGGGCGACAAGCCGCCTTCGGCCCGTAAGAAGTTCTCGAACCTTCCCGCAAACGGCTCGGGCAAGACCGGGAGCGCGGTTACCTGCTCGGCGAGCAAACGCGAGGAAGGTTCGAAGCGTCGGTTGATCGCAAACAGCACGCTACAGAGGCTCTTGATGAAACCGGCCGAGGATACCAGAAAGAATAGGTCGTCTTCGCGCACTACCGCGGCGTAGAGGTCGCTCAAGAAATGCTCCATGCGAGCCTGCGCCGCCTGGCGCACGTCGTCCCAGAACGATTCGCTGAGGTGCTCAACACGCTGCTTGACGTGGTCGAGCCAGTCGGACTGCTGCTTGAGAACACGCGCATGCGTTAACCGATAGAACATGAAGGTACCGCTGTCGCGCGACGGTTTCGCGCCGTCGGTTACGGCATCCTCGATGATTGCGTTGAACCGGTCGATATCCTTGTACTCGAGCCGGATCGGAATGTCTTTCAGGACAAAGCGATCTTTGCGACCGGCCGTCAACGACTCGAACGCAAACGCGTCCTCGAACGCCGCCTCGCGTACGCTGCGCTCGGGAATGCTTCCCCTGCAGTACAGGTCGAGGCTGAAGAAAAAGTAGGGGTCTAGATAGTCTTCCCCGGACTCCAGGACCGTTACCGTATCCACGGCATCCCACCCCGAAACGCGCTCTACAACCTCCGAGATAACCTGCTCAGCTTTCCGTTTCATCTCTTGTCCTCTGACTTCCCAGTTATGGCCGCAGAGCTTATCGCCGCAGGGCACGCCCGCGCGATCGCGGGTTGTCTGCATCCATGCGACAATGTAGCATAGCTTCGTGATCTGTGTAACCGCTTTGGGGCTGCCGGGTAGCCTGCAACACCGGCTCGATGAGCTTCAGACCGCGCTGTTTCGCGAGCACGGGCTTCCCGGCGCGCGCGCGCTGCCGGCGCTCATCCCGCTCAGCTGGGCTCGCTACTGCGACCCGCCCGGAGGAGGCTCGCCGAGGTCGACGACCGACCCCCGCCGGCTTATTCCGGCGTATCCCGAGCGGCTACCGGTGCTCACCCCTCAACGCTACCTCGTGCACGGAAACGCACTTTACCTTGAGTACGCTCCCGCGGAAGCCCTGAACTCACTCGCGGAGGCTGCCGAGGCGGCCCGGAGCAACACGCCACAACGCGACCGGGAGGCCGGCGGAACCGATGCGTCGCGGTGGGAGGCGGCTCCGGGGTTCGGCGTGGGGGCATTGCTTGCGCTCGGACCGCCCGAGGTGCTGCGGCGCGCTTCAGAACTGCTGCCGGCGCCCCCGTCGCAGCCGTTACGCCAAGCGTGGTGGTGGGTTGTGGCGCTCGAATCGCTGAGCGATGAGGAGTTTTCCGGGAAGCTCGAGACACCGTGGTGGCACGCGCTGCGCTACGAAGTACTCGCCGAGCGCCGCATCGCGAAGGCTCGTGATTAGGCCGTGACCACCGTGTTGCGCCCGCGGTCCTTCGCGGCGTACAGAGCGCGATCGGCGGCATCGGTGAGCACCACCGCGCCGTCGTAATCCGGGAACGCCGCGACGCCACAACTGAAGGTAAGTTGGAAGGTCTCGTGGCCCACCTGATGCACCAGCTCCGAGAACTGCTCGCGAATGCTGTCCATCAAACGCGCGCCCTCCAACACGTCGGCATCGAGCAGGATCACACCAAACTCCTCGCCTCCCCATCTGCCGACGACGTCGGTCTTGCGCAGGCGCTCCTGCAACAGTCGCGCGAGCGTCTTGAGCACCCGGTCACCGACAGGGTGCCCGTAGCGGTCGTTCGTGCGCTTGAAGTAATCGAGGTCTATCATCGCGAACGAAACCGAGGTTTGGAGGCGCGCGGCGCGCTGCAACTCGGTCGTGAGGCGGTCGAGCAGGCTGGTATGATCGCGCAACCCGGTAAGCGAGTCACGCTCCATGTAGTACCGCATTGCGCGTGTCCGCCGACAGCGAGCCTCCACCAAGCGCACGAATCGCTCGGGATCCACCGGTTTTGTAATGAAGTCGTCGGCCCCGGCGGCGATGGCGGCCGCCTGCTTCTCGAGATCCGACTCCACCGAAAGATACACAATCGGCACGCCGACAAACACCTCTTGCTGCCGGACAACACGGGTGAGCTCCACGCCGGTACAGTCGCCGAGATACATGTCCAGCAAGATGAGCTCCGGGCGAGAATCGATCATGGCCGAGAACACATGCCGCGGATTCGTCACCACCGAGGTAACCATCCCGGCCTGCTGCAGTATCAGCGCGACGTGCGAAACCTGTTCGGGGTCGTCGTCTACAAGCAGAATGTGAAACGGCTCGAGATCACGTCGAGTGGTGAACGACTCGAGCCGATCGATCAGCGACACCAGTTCCACCGGACGAACCACAAATGCCTCCGCCCCGGCGCGCACCGCGGCAAGCCGCGCGTCGACGGTGTCGACGTTTGAGAAGCACACGAGCTTGATCGCGCCGCACGCGATCGCGTCTCGGTGGGCCGCAAGCAGCTGCTCGTGATTGCGCTCGAGGTGTTCGGCCTCGAGCAGTATCGCGCTTGGGTAGTCTACTGAGTACGCTCGCGAGTTGAGCTCGCTTAAGGGGCGAATCTCAAAACCGAAAAACCCAAGCTGTTTCAAGATCTGATCGGTTGCGGGGTCGCGATCGAGGTTACTGTAGAGTACCGGCGTGTCGAGCGGCAGATCGCCGTTATCGTCGTCTTTAGCACCATCGAGCTCGAGCTCATCGCCGACCGAGTCCGGCGCCTGTGTCGGCCGACCCGCCGCCGCTGTCGGCTCGAGATCGCTCAGCGCTTCAAGGCTTCCGAACGAATCCGAGTCTTCTTGCTCGTCGGCCTGGGCGACGTCGGCCCGGGCGGCGTCGGCTTGGGCGTCGCCCTGCCCGGCTGTAGAGCCTTGGCCGATTGCCTCGGAGATCCGCGCGAGCAATGCATCCATCCCGGACAGTCTGTCGCCCGAGGGCTCTACCCCGGCTTGCAGCACCTCCTCCGCCTCGGTCTCGAGCAGCCGCGCGTTATGCGAAAGCTCACCATAGCCGAAGGTCGCGCCGGTACCGGCAAGCCGATGCGCCAGATCGCGGACCGTTTGGAACGCAGCTACCTCGGCGGAGCCGCAGGCCGCGGCGTAGCTCTCGCGCAGCTCGCCGATTCGCTCCGGCAGTTGCTGCGCGAACCGGTGTCCGAGCTCAGCAAATCTCTGTTTCATTCGATCCGACGAAGCTGCCATACTCAATTACACCTTGGTATCACTGTAGTGCGACGGAGCAGGGAATGCAAGCGGGAAAGCCTGTGCAGCGGCTACTCTGCAGCAGAGGGGGTACACGCAGTTGATTTGCGGCCGGCGAACGCGGTAGGATGGAGGTCACATGGTGCAGACGAGCCCCGAGCTATCTCGAAGCCTACAACAGTATCTGGAAACGGTGCATCTGCTGCAGCAACAGCGGCGGGTTGCCCGCGTTAAGGAGATCGCAGCCCATATGGGCGTGCAGATGCCCTCGGTAACCGGCGCACTCAAGTCACTGAAACAGAAAGGCCTTGTCGAACACGAGAAGAACTCCTTCGTGACGCTCACTGCGGAGGGCGCGCGCATCGCGCAGCAGCTCCTACGCGTACACTCGGTTTTGCAGTGTTTCCTTGAGAACGTGCTTATGGTCGAGAGCGAAAAGGCTGAGCATTTCGCGATCAATATGGAGCACGCGCTCGATTCCGAAACCGCCGAGCGGCTCTGCAATAGCATCAAGTACTTCACCACCGAACTCTCGACCAAACAGCAGGTTACGAGAGAGCAATGGATCGAGATCCTGGAGTCTCGGAGGACACCCTGCACGATATGCCGTCCCTGGCACGATACTTAACACCGGTTCTCAGCAATCGTTCGGTAGCCGACGAGTTCTATGAACTACAGTTTCACTGGCCCGCCGAAGCGGCAGTCCCCCGCCCCGGACAGTTTTTGACGATCCGTAGCTCGGCCGGTTCGGTGCCCCTGTTACGCCGTCCTTTCGCGTTCAGCCGCTACGACCGCGACGATAACTCCGCTCGTATCATCTATCAGCTGCGCGGCACCGCCACCGCGCAGCTTGCCGCGAAACGCCCGTTCGACACGGTAGATGTTCTCGCCCCGCTCGGAACTGCGTTTCCATTACCGGAACCGGACACCCGCCCGATCCTGATCGCAGGCGGAATCGGGATCGGCCCTATCCTGTTCCTCGCGCGCACGTTGCTCGGCCACGCCGTCGCGCCGCGGGTGCTTATCGGCGCGCGCAGCGCCGGCGGCTTGCCGCCGCTGCCGGCCGAGGAGTACGGTGACGTTATTGCCTGCACCGACGACGGAAGCTACGGCCATCGCGGTACCGTCGTCGAGGCGCTGCGTAGCTACCTCGACACCACCTCGATCTCGAACTATAGCGGAGAAAGCGTGTTGTATCTCTGCGGACCGGGACCGATGTTGGCGGCGGCTCATCGGCTCGCGCTCGAGTGCGGCATCACCGCATATGTTGCACTCGAGCAAACCATGGGGTGCGCGGTCGGCGCGTGCATGGGATGCGCCGTGCGCGTACGAGGGCCCGAGAGATACGCACGCGTCTGCACCGAAGGGCCGGTGTTCGATTCGCGCAGCATTGATTGGCGGTCGAGCTCATGATGGACCTTACGGTGCGTATCGGCTCACGCACGCTCAACAACCCAATCGGCGTCGCGTCGGGAACATTCGGCTACGGTAGCGAGTACGAGAAGCTGATAGACCTCAACAGCATCGGCGCGCTTTATACCAAAGCGGTGACGCCCGAGCCGCGACCGGGGAACGATGTGCCTCGAATCGTCGAGACCCCCTCGGGGATGCTGAACTCCATCGGGCTTGCGAATGTGGGGCTGGAGCGCTTCATTAACGAGAAGCTCCCGTTCCTCAAGAGCGTACCGTCGGCGGTAATCGTGAACGTAGCCGGCGCCGAGCAGCGCGACTACCATACCGTGATCGAAACGCTCGCCGCCGAGGACGGTATCTGGGGCTGGGAGATAAACCTCTCGTGCCCCAACGTGAAGTGCGGCGGGCTCGCGCTCGGCACCGACCCCACGCTGGTGGAGAACCTCACCTCCGAGCTTCGCGCACTAACCGACAAACCGTTAATCATTAAGTTAACGCCGAACGTAACCGATATCACCGCGATAGCGCGGGCGGCCGAGCAAGGTGGGGCCGACGCGGTGAGCTGTATCAACACGCTCGTCGGAATGTTGATCGATACCGAGCATCAACGCCCGATACTCCCCGGCGGCACCGGCGGCCTTTCGGGCCCGGCGGTGCTTCCGGTAGGTCTCGCGGCGGTGTATCGTGTGAGCCGCGCGGTCGAGATACCGGTAATCGGAGTCGGAGGCATTCTCGAGCCCGACCACGCGCTGCAGTATCTGCTCGCCGGCGCCGCCGCGGTGCAGGTCGGCACCGCCAACTTCATCGACCCACAGATTCACCAACGTATCCTCGAAGCCGTCGAGGCGTACGGCGAACGCCACGACCTGCGGGCCGTACGCGAGATCGGCTCGCTGCTGCAGTGAGCCCCACAACCAGCTCTCCCGGGAGCCCCGGACCCCCGACGATTACTCGCTCAAGCGCTCCACCGCCCAGCGCGCGTGCTCCGCGATAATCGCGTCGTGATCCTGAGCCCGGCGGCGTAACAGCGGCAGGAGCTCGCGCGCTTCGCGATTCGCCGCCACAACGCAGGCATTCCGCAACAGCCCACGGCGTTTCGCTCGCATCAACGGCGTTCCGGCGAATCGAGCGGTAAACTCCAGCTCGGTTTCTATCGCGAGAACGGTCTCGAGTTCCTGCTGCGGCCCGGCCTTCCAGGCGGTGAAGTCCGGCTCGGCGCTCGGCTCGGCAACCGCGTTCAACGGGCAAACCTCCTGGCACAGGTCGCAACCGAACAGCCACTCGCCGATCAACGGCCGAAGCTCGAGCGGGATCGATCCACGGAGCTCGATCGTGAGATACGAGATGCAGCGCGCGGCGTTAATTCGATGCGGGCCCTCGAGTGCTCCGGTTGGGCATACGTCGATACAGCGTCGGCACGACCGCGGGCAGGCTCCGTGAACCCCGGACGGCGGGTTGGAGGCGGGTAGTGGCGCGGTCGTTAAGATCTCGCCGATCACGAACCAGCTCCCGAGCCGCGCGTTTATCAGAAGGGTATTGCGGCCGATGAAGCCGATCCCCGCTTCCTCGGCGAAGCTCCGCTCAGCCAACGGGGTTGCGTCGGTGAAGCCTCGAAACGCGTGCTCGGGATGTTTAGCTTCAAGCCGGCGGCAGATGCGCCTGAGCTTCCCGCCGAGCGTCTTGTGATAGTCGCGCCCCCAGGCGTAGCGCGCGATGCGGCCGCTCCGTGCGTCGTCGACCGCCGGGGCCCGTTGGAAGTAATTGAGGCCAACCAATACGACCGCGCGACAGCCCTCGAGTATCGCTCTCGGATCGTACTTCCCGTCGCCGTGTCGCTCGAGGTACCGCATCGAGCCGTGATAGCCGAGATCCAGCCAGTCGCGATACTCGCGACGCTCCCGCTCACGACGCCGCCGAGCCTCGCTGCCACAATCCGGGTCGGCCGAGACGATACCCAGTAACTCCACCCCCTCCGCGACGAAGAGCTCGCTGAGCTCGTCCGGCACGGCGGGTCGGTAGAGGCGGTCACCGGTCATGTGTGTTCTCGGGATAGGGACAGAATCGCCGAACCGGACAGTCGTCGCAGGCCGGGCGGCGAGCGGTGCAGCAGTTGCGTCCGTGGAAGTTGATACGCATCGAGAAGCCGCTCAACTGGTCGTCCGGAATTAACGCGCGCATCTCGTGCTCAATAGCGACGGGGTCCTTCGACTCGGTGAGCCCTAGGCGTTGGGTTACGCGCATCACATGCGTGTCGACCGCTATACCGGGTACGCCGAACAGCTGCGACACCACGACGTTCGCGGTTTTGCGCCCCACCCCCGGTAGCGTGGTAAGATCCTCGATCCCTCGGGGTACCTCGCCGCCGAAGCGCTCGAGTAACGCAGCCGCGGTCGCGCGGATATTGCGCGCCTTGCTGCGGAAAAACCCCACCGGGCGCAGAATACGCTCGAGATCCAAGAGATCGGCGGCGGCCAAGGTCTCGGCGTCCGGATACGCCGCGAACAACCTCGGAGCGATTCTGTTTACCTGAGCGTCGGTGGTCTGCGCCGAGAGAATCACCGCGGTCAACAGCTGAAACCCGTTCTCGAACCATAGCGGCGAACGCGTATCGGGATAGATCTCGGCCAGTACCGCGTGCACCTGAAGCGCTCGCTCGCGGTCATCCATTTGATATGTACTCAGTTCACTCCTACTCAGTTCGGGCGCGTCCACATTCGATCTCCGTTCCGCTGCGCTTCCGCCGACGATTCCCCCGGCGGTCTGAGACCGCCTGCGTCGACCGAGCGGCTGCAGTGTAGCACACACGGCAAGAAAATGCCGCAGGCGACTCGCGGTTTACTGGAATCGCAACTCGATACCGACTACAATACGGAGTAGCTATTGGCGGCAAAATCTGCGCGATCGATAGCAGCGACCAAAACGGAGGAGCATGCCACGATGCAGTCCCAATTCGCGAACCGCGGACGACACCGTAGTCTGAAATTGACGATATTGATCAGCGTGCTCGGTGCGGGGCTCATCACCGTGGTCGCACTGAGCGTTACCGCTCTCGTGATGCTCTCGAACGCCAACCAACGAGCCCTCGACGACCTCGAGACGGAGCTCCGCGAGTCGTTCGACCTCTACATCCGCTACCAAACCGAGACCGCCTACACAATGCTCGAGGAGGTCTATCGGCTTCATCAAGAAGGACGGTACGGCTACGACGAGGCTTTCGAGATCGGAACCTCACTTCTTCGCGAAATCCGCTACGGGCTTGAGCCCCAAGACGTGACCGACGGCTACTTCTGGGCCGACACCAGCGCCGGGGTGAATGTGGTGCTGTACGGCGACGAGGAGGTGGAAGGCACCGACCGAGACGATCTGCAAGATGCGGTCGGCAACTATCTGATCCGTGAGATACGCGAGGCCGCGATGGAAGGCGGCGGCTTCACCGATTACTGGTTTCCGAAGCTCGGTGAGACCGAGCCCGAGCCCAAGCGCGGGTACAGCCT
>PUOW01000166.1 GCA_003552185.1 Spirochaetaceae bacterium | reverse complement strand
GGGCGGCCCATAAATCTACAGCGTAGATCGAGACGCCGCCGAGTACACGGCGGCGCTTCGCGACATATTATCTACATCGCCTGGCAATCCGCTTTAGGGAATCCAGTTCTCCACGATGTCGCGATTCTCCTCGACCCAAACCTGGGCGTTGTCGTACGGACCGCCGTGCTCGTCATCAGCGTTCCACTCCATGAGCTCTGCAAACTGCTCGACTTCCCAGTAGAAGTTGTCGAGGAACTGATACACCTCAGGCATATCCTCTTGAAGCCCTTGACGCACAACCGCTGCAACGTACTCAACCTCACCGAACACCAGCTCAGGGTCTTCGAGGTACTTGAGGTCGTGGCGGCCTTCCTTCGGATGCGGAGTCCAGCCGGTAACCACGATCCAGTCTCCGGCGTCGTACGCGGTCGCGAGCGCCGACTGCATAGCGGCGTCGCTACTTTCTACCAGCGTGAGTTCGAGGTCATACACATCGAGCGCCTCTTCGGCGGCGGCCATGATGCCCGCGCCCGGGTCGATACCGATGATCTCACCACCGAACTCATCGGCGTGGTCGTTGAGTTCCTCGATGCTGTCGATCTCGACGTAGGTAGGTACCATGAGACCGATGCGCGCGCCTTCGAGTACCGGGCTGAGCTCTTCCACTCGGCCTTCGGTCTGATCGCGATACGCACCGTGCGTTCCCGGCAACCAAGCCGAGAGCATTCCGTCGGCCTCGCCTGCGGCGATGCCTTCCCACATTGCGGCCGCGCCGATCGCGGTGCTGGTGACGTTGTAGCCCATCTCTTCGAGGACCACCTGTGCAACATAGGTTGCGGCGATCTCACCTTCCCACTCGACGTAGAGCAACTCTACCTGTTCGGGAGCATCCTCGGCTGCACCACCGGCAAACACGGTGCCCGCACCGAAGCTCGCGATAAACACTACCGCGACTAGGATAGCAATAAAACGTTTCATATTGAACCTCCTTTAAGGTTACATGATCGTATCTAAACCGCGGACATCTTCGCCCGCGGTACCATCACCAAACTATATCTAAATCCTTGCCGCTAGGCCTTACCGGCCGCGCCGATCTTCTGCGTTACGCGGTCAAGGATCATCGCTACAATGACAACCGCGATACCGGCCTCAAAGCCCTGCCCGGGTCGCAAGCGCTGAATTGCACGCCAGACCTCGCTTCCAAGTCCACCTGCGCCGATCATCGCGGCGATAACCACCATCGAGAGGGCGAGCATGATCGTTTGGTTGACCCCGGCCATGATCGTGGGCTTGGCGAGCGGGATCTGCACCTTGAACAGCTTCTGCATTGTGGTGGACCCAAACGCGTCGGACGCCTCGATGAGCTCGGCGTCTATCTGGCGAATGCCGAGCGCCGTAAGCCGGATAACCGGCGGAATCGAAAAGATAACGGTCGAGAACATCGCCGAGACCGCCCCGAGCCCAAAAAACGGGATTGCAGGTATAAGGTACACAAATGCCGGCATCGTCTGCATGAAGTCGAGAATCGGGCGCAACACCTGATACACGCGCTCACTCAAGCCGCCCGCGATCCCGATCGGCAGGCCGAGCAACATCGCGATCAAGGTTGCGAGAACAACCAGCGCGATCGTGGACATGGTGGGCCCCCAGAGCCCGAGGTTCCAGATGAACACCATACCGAGTATCGAACCGATCGCCACCTTACGTCCGCCAAACTTGTACCCCAACAGGCCGATCAAGATAATGATCACCCACTCGGGCGGCCACATCAGTAGGTCGACAAGCCCGCGCACCCCGACGCTCATAATCGCCGAGATCGCGCGCGTTACGCCGGAAATGGCCGCGGTGAGCCAGTCAAGAAATGCATCTATACCGTCCGCCAGCGGAATCCTAGGAATTATTTCGCCCATCATTATGATTCGTCCCCCTCTCGCTCTGCCAGTGCCGCGAGGACGGATCCACGGACGACAATGCCTCGCAGTCGGTTCTCGTCGTCGATCACCGCGACCGGATTGTTGTTCTCGGCAACCAACGGGAAAATGTTACGTACCGCCTCATCCGGAGCAACCGTGGCGCACTCCTCTCGACTGGTGATTTCGTCGAGCCATTTGTCGGCCTTCTTGGCGGCGGCCGACGCTCGCTCGGCGGTAACGTGCCCGAGGAGCTCCCAGTTGGACTGGCGCACCACAAAGATCCCGGAAAGGCCGGCTTCCTTCATTTTGCGGAGCGCGGTGCGCGGCCCGTCCTTCGCGAACGCTACCGGTGTCGGTTTCTTCATCACGTCCTCGGCGGTCAGCACCTTGGTAATGTCGACGTTTGCGACAAACTTCGAGACGTACTCGGTTGCCGGTTGCGTCAGAATTTCCTCGGCGGTGCCGATCTGCTCGATCGCGCCGTCTTTCATCAGCACGATGCGGTCGCCCATCTTCAAGGCTTCGTCGAGATCGTGGGTAATAAACAGGATGGTCTTCTTGACCTGCGTCTCGAGCGACAAGAGCTCGTCCTGCATATCGGTTCTAATGAGCGGGTCGAGCGCGCTGAAGGCTTCGTCCATCAACAGCACATCGGGTTCTACCGCGAGAGCGCGCGCAAGCCCGACACGCTGCTTCATGCCGCCGCTGAGGTTCTCCGGATAGTAGCTTCCCCAGCCCTTGAGCCCCACCAGCGCGAGGGCGTCTTCCGCCTTGCGGCGGCGCGTCTCGGGATCTACCCCTTGAATCTCAAGCCCGTACTCGGCGTTTTGAACCACGGTCTTATGGGGAAACAAAGCAAAGCTCTGAAACACCATCCCGAACTTGCGTCGACGGAGATCGCGAAGGGCGTCGACACTCAACTCGGTGATGTCTTGGTCGTCGATGTAGATCTTGCCGAAGGTGGGCTCGATCAAGCGGTTGACGCAGCGAATAAGGGTAGACTTGCCGCTTCCGGAAAGCCCCATCACAACCACGGTTTCGCCTTCGTATACGTCGAAACTGGCGTCCGCCACACCCACCGCCTGTCCGGTGCTGTCTAGAATCTCGTCTTTATCCATGCCTTGCGCGAGCATCTCGCGGGCCTTTTCAGGATTCTTCCCGAAGATCTTATAGACGTTCTCAATTCTGATCTTAACTTTGCCGTTGCCGGACTCGGTGTTCGCCGACTCGGCCGCGGCCGTATCCGTTGCCTCCATAATACTTCTCACATCCTTTTCTGCAGGTTTGTTCCCAAAAAACGTATCGTACTCTTCACTTCAGCCTACCAAAACAACGCGATTCATAAATTGGGAATACGAACTATTCCCGCAAACAATAGCCATTGCTACCCCTACTGATACACGTTGGATGATGCTACAGGAAATGGTCTCGAGGTAGGAAGCAAAGGCTTTTAAAGTCTCTGCGGCACAATTGCATAAAGTAATTTAAGGGTACCGATTGCGTGCCGCTCCGTCAAGCGAAAAGCGCGGGTTTTGTGGATGCATCGAGGCGATTTATGGTATAAAAACCCGATTCGACAAAAAGCAGGAGCCCGCACCGCCTATGAACGTAGTTTGTTTAGATCTCGAAGGTGTTCTCATCCCGGAAATCTGGATCAACGTAGCCGATCGCACCCAAATCTCGGAGTTGCGCCTCACCACCCGCGACATCCCCGATTTCGATCAGCTCATGACGCGCCGGCTGGAGATTTTGGATTCCCATGGAATCGGAATTGAAGATATCAGAAGCGTAATCGGGGAGATGGAGCCATTAGAGGGAGCTCTCGAGTTCATTCGTGAGCTCAGAAGTCGCCGCTCGGTGATCATTCTGTCGGACACATTCACCGAGTTTGTTGAGCCGCTGATGGCTAAGCTCGAGTGGCCGGTATTGTTTTGTAACGAACTTCTGATCGAGCCCGACGGGCGAATCAGCGGTTACCGCCTGCGACAGGAAGATGGGAAACGCCGCGCCGTACTCGCGCTACAGTCTATCAACCTCACCGTTACCGCCGCCGGAGACTCGTACAACGACCTTTCTATGCTACGAACCGCGGACCGCGCGGCGTTGTTTCGAGCGCCCGACTCGATCATGGCCGAGAACCCTGACCTACCGGCCTTTGGTAGCTACCGGGAACTCCAGGCGTTCGCGGCACCACACGAAACCTAAGGAGAACACGTGCCTTCGGATAGCAATTCACATAACACAAAGTCTGACAACACAAAGTCTGACAACAAAAAGTCTGAGATTCGAAAAAAAGCTGAGCAGATCGTCGAACAACAAACGCTACCCACCGATATTCCGACCGATCAACTCCTGTACGAGCTTCATATACACCAAGCGGAGCTCGAGATGCAGAACGAGGAACTGCGCGCCCGCGAGCAGGAACTCGAGCACTCTCGAAAACAGTACGAGCTGCTATTCGAGCACGCTCCTATCGGGTACTTCATACTGGACCGCGAAGGCACGGTGCTCGATCTCAACCTTGCAGGCGTAGAGTTGCTCGGGGGCCGACGGAAGAATCTGCTGAACAAGCCGTTGGTGGTGTACCTGCCCGCCGAGCACCACACCGCGTTCTTCAACCATCTTCGTCGCATCTTCACCCACGGCCGCCACGAGACCATGGAACTGCAGCTCAAGGCGCGTGACGAGCTTCCGCTGTGGGTACGGCTCGACAGCCGGTTACAGCACGGCCAAGACGGCAGCGCGCGTTGTCTCACCGCGCTGACCAATATCACCGATCGAAAAAAGATGGAAGACGATCTCATCCTCGCGAAGGAAGACGCCGTGGCGGCGAACCGTGCCAAAAGCAGTTTCCTCGCGAGCATGAGCCACGAGATTCGCACCCCGATGAACGGAATCATCGGTATGAGCGAGCTTGCGCTGAAAAGCGGACTCAACGCGCAACAGCAGGAGTACATTCAAGCGATCTATTCTTCAGCTCATTCACTGCTCGCGATCATCAACGACATTCTGGACCTCTCCAAGATAGAGGCCGAGAAGCTCTCGATCCGCAAGGCACCGTTCGATCTGGAGGAGATTCTTTCGTCCACGCGCGACATGTTCCGCCCAATCGCCGAAGACAAAGGCATCGAGCTGCGCTTTCAGCACGACGACGTTCCGGAGCGATGGTTTCTCGGCGACGGCAACCGCATTCGACAGATCCTGGTGAACCTTCTCGGTAACGCGGTGAAGTTCACAAAGGACGGTCGCGTCACGGTTGAGCTCGTGCGCGAAAAGCTTGCCGACCATCTCGTTGAGGTAACCTTCACGGTGCGCGACACCGGCGTCGGTATTTCGCCGGAGCAGCGCGAGCTTATCTTCGAGAGCTTCACCCAGGGCGAAAGCACCTTCAACAAGCAGCACGGCGGCGCGGGGTTAGGGCTCACGATCTCACGCAACCTCGCGAAACTCATGGGTGGGCAGCTATACTTTGAAAGCGTGCAGCATGAAGGCAGCGTGTTTCATTTCACGGTGCCGCTTCACATCGAGAATGATCCGGACGCTGCAGATCAAGAACCCGCCGCTCCGGATTCGAACGCTGGGCCCGCCGAAGGTAGCGAAGCCGAGGATAGCGAAGGCGGCGCTCAGCACGCCGTTACGATCCTTGTGGCCGAAGACAACTCCATCAACGTACTCGTGATTCGAACAATGCTCGAGCAGGAAGGCTACAGCGTGGTATGTGTGAACTCGGGGCGCGAAGCGCTCGAGGAACTTGGTCGCAACCCCGAGATCAAGCTCGTACTGATGGATATCTCGATGCCGGATATGGACGGTGTGACCGCTACCAAGCGTATTCGCTCCGGCGAAGTGGCGAAGGTTGATCCCGACATTCCGATTATTGCGTTAACGGCTCACACCATGAAGGGCGCCCGAGAGGAGTTTCTCGAGGCCGGAATGAACGACTACATCGGCAAGCCGTTCAGCCGAGACGTCGTGATCGATCGGGTTCGGAAACTGTTGGGCTAAACGGCCGGACGGAGGAGCGCGCGTGGAAGCGAAACAGAACAAGGCTACACAGTCGAGCGAGACGGAGATCGAGGCCGAGGTAGGCGCCGGCAACGGCGCCCGAGAGTTCTTTGTGGTGGCGATCGGGGCCTCGGCCGGCGGGCTTGAGGCGCTCGAGAAGTTCTTTGATCACATGCCTCCGCTGACCGATTTTGCGTTCGTGATCGTTCAGCACCTCTCCCCGGACTACAAAAGCCTTATGGGTGAGCTGCTCCAGCGCCACACCACGATGCAGATCGCGGAGGCGGCCGACGGCACCGTGGTGCAGCCGGGATCGGTCTATCTTATGCCGCGCAAGACCAACATGACGATCTATCAAGGGCGGCTCTTCCTGACCGAGAAGGTTCACGGGTTAAACCTACCGATCGATATCTTTTTTCGTTCGCTGGCCGAGGATCTCGGAAAGCGCGCAGTCGGGATCATACTCTCGGGCACCGGTAGCGACGGCACACGCGGCATCCGCGCGATCAAGGAGGCCGACGGTATCGTGATGGTGCAGTCCGAGGAATCGGCCAAGTTCGACGGCATGCCCCGAAGCGCCATCTCCACCGGTATCGCAGATTACGTTCTCCCGGTGGAACAGCTTCCGGGGGAGCTGCAGAACTTCACGACCGGCAGCCTGCTTATTGCCGCTGAGGATGACGGCGGCACCATGCTCTCCGGAACCGATTTCCAGAAGATCATGCTGCTCATTCGCCGCAAAACCGGCGTAGACCTCACGAACTACAAAGACAGCACGCTGCAGCGGCGCATCCACCGCCGCATGGGGATCAGGCATGTAGACGAGACCTCCGAGTACGTGAAGTTGCTGGAGTCGAACCCTCAAGAGATCACTATTCTGTTTCGAGAGATGCTGATCGGGGTCACGAAGTTCTTTCGAGACCCTGAGGCGTTCGAGCTGCTGAGCTCACACGTGATCCCCGAGATCGTGAACGCCAAGGACATCGACGAGCCGATCCGAGTTTGGGTGCCCGGTTGCTCCACAGGCGAGGAAGCCTACACCATCGCGATGCTCCTCGACCGCTACTGCACGCACCACCAGCTCAAGCACGAGATCAAGATCTTTGCGACCGACATCGACAAAACCGCGCTGGAGACCGCGGCTCACGGAGCCTACTCAGAGAGCATAGCCGCAGACGCCTCCACCGAGATCCTGCGCAGCTACTTCGTCAGCAAGGGAGAGCGATACCACGTGGTTCCGCGTATTCGCGAGATGGTGGTGTTCGCGTACCACAACGTGTTCAAGGATCCTCCGTTTCGGTCGATCGATCTCGTGAGTTGTCGCAACCTCTTGATCTATCTTCAACCGGTGCTGCAGAAACAGGTAATTGGGAACTTTCAGTTTTCGCTGAAGCGCGGAGGGTTCTTGCTTCTCGGAAACAGCGAAACACTAGGAGATGCAGCGAAGCAATTTCAAACCGTCGATCTCAAATGGAAGTTGTTTCGGTTTAAAGGCGAGCGCGACTCAGACTCCTTGCAAAGAACGCGTCCGGCGGCGGCGTTCGCCGATGAACCGCCACGGCCGGCGGAACTGCGTCTCGAGGGTTCTCGGCCGCCCTCGCAGCCTACCGCCTGGCATCCTGCCGCGCCGGAGCCTACCGCGCCGGAGCCGGCCGCAGCGGGCACCACTCCGCGGCAACGAGCGAAGGCCGGTGAACCGGTTCTCGAACGTCTCATCGAGACCGCGGTGGCGCCGTGCGTCGTGGTAAACCAGGATCGCGAGCTCCAGCATATCTTCGGAGACGTCTCACCGTATCTAAGGCTTGCGTCCGGGAAGATGAATCTCGATATCCTCACGATGGCGAACCGCGAGATAGAGATCGTGATCTCGACCGCGCTGCCGGTCGCAATCAGGGAACGGAGGCCGGTCTCGTACAGCGATGTTACGGTGGCGCACGCCGGTGAACGCCATGCAATTACGCTCACGGTGCAGCCGCTCGCTGAACAAGGCGGTGTCGAGTACTACGCGGTTATCTTCGCTCCCCAGGATTCCGGCTCGCCGTCCGGAACGCTGCACGAGGCAACGCCGTTCAACCTCGACACGACGGTAGAAACCCGCATCCACGATCTCGAACACGAGCTGCAGTATACCAAAGAGAACCTGCAAGCCACGATCGAGGAGCTCGAGACCTCGAACGAGGAACTACAAGCGACCAACGAGGAACTGCTCTCGTCCAACGAAGAACTGCAGAGCACCAACGAGGAGCTGCAATCGGTAAACGAAGAGCTGATCACGGTGAATGCGGAGTATCAAAAAAAGATTCAGGAGTTGTCGGAGCTCAACGACGACATGAACAACCTCCTCGCGAGCTCCGATATCGGTTCGCTGTTTCTTGATCTCGATCTCCGCATTCGCAAGTTCACCCCGAGCATTACGCGCCGGTTCAACGT
>PUOW01000012.1 GCA_003552185.1 Spirochaetaceae bacterium | reverse complement strand
CTCGTGCTCGCCGGCCTCGTCGACCGCAGCGGCTTCCTGCTCGCGAAGCTTTTCCTTTTGCTTCTGCATGCGAACCGAGTTTCTCAGCTGGCTGTAATCGGTCATGCCGAGACTGAGATCCCACTCCTTGAGCTTCTCTTTGATCTCGAGCAGCGATTTCTTGCCGAAGTTCCGAGTTCGCGAAATATCCTCTTCGGTTTTGCTCGTGAGGTCGCCTATGCTTCGTATATTCGCGTTCTTAAGGCAGTTGCTCGACCGCACCGACAGCTCGAGCTCCTCGACCGGAGTTTCGAGCAGTTTCCGGATTCGCTCCTCTTCCTCGTCGATGTCTTCGTCGCTATCGATCTCGTCCTCATCGAAGTTAATGAAGATCGTAAAGTGATCTTTCGCGATCTTCGCGGCCTCCGCGATCGCGTCCTCGGGACTCAATGTGCCGTCCGTCCAAAGCTCGAAAGACAGTTTGTCGTAATCCGAGCGATGTCCGACGCGCGTGTCTTCCACCTCATAGCGAGCCCTCGTTACCGGCGAAAAAATGGCATCGATTGGTATCGTTCCAATTACCTCGATGTACTTCTCGTTCACCTCGGCAGGGACGTACCCCCGGCCAAGGTCTATCTGGAGCTCCAGCTCGAGGTGAGCGCTCTCCATGATAGACATGATATAAAGGTCGGGGTTCAGAATATTGAATCCCGTTTCCCCTGCGAGGTCGGCAGCCTTTACCGTTTTGGGGCCCTTGAGCTCCACCATCACGGTCTTCTGCTCTACGCCGCCGTCGAGCTTGATCTGCAGCTGCTTGAGCTGATTGATGATATCCGGCGTGTCCTCCACAACCTCCGGAATCGACTCGTACTCGCTCGACAAGACGTGCGCGTTACCGTCAGCATCGTAACTGGTAATTCGCAGCGCGGTGATCGCATACCCTTGGATGGAAGAGAGCAAGATCCGCCGCAGGGAATTGCCGATTGTAGTGCCGTAACCACGCTCGAACGGGTACGCTATGAACTTCCCGTAACCGGCGGAAACTTCACTATGTTCAAATGTGATCCCTTTCGGCTTCTTGAATCCCTTTAAAAGGTTCTTTCGCGCCATGCAATCCCTTCCTTACGTTATACACGCCTACTCTTTCGCGGGCGACACCCGTTGTGTGGAATCGGCGTGATATCCTTAATGCTCTTCACGCGCAGCCCGAGGCCGCCGAGCGAGCGAATCGCCGATTCACGCCCAACACCCGGGCCTTTAACCAGAACATGCACCTCGCGCAACCCGTAATCCATCGCCTTCTGGGCTGCGGTTTCGGCCGTGGTTTGCGCCGCGTACGGTGTGGACTTCTTAGCACCCTTAAACCCCAGCGAGCCGGCGCTGGACCACGACAACACGTTCCCGACCGTGTCGGTGACCGTTACGATCGTGTTGTTAAAGGTTGCTTGAATGTAAACCACCCCTTCAAATACGGATTTCTTATCTCTTCGCTTGCGTACTGCTTTTGCCACGTAGAACTCCTTCCCCTACTTCTTCTTTCCGGCGACCGTCTTGCGCTTCCCTTTTCGGGTACGCGCGTTTGTGCGCGTGCGCTGTCCGCGTACCGGGAGTCCTTTACGGTGCCGCAGGCCCCGGTTGCAGCCGATATCCATCAGTCTTTTGATGTTCAGCGAAACCTCGGTCCGCAGCCGGCCTTCTACCACGTACTCATTTTCGATGACGTTCCGCAGCTTGTTGATCTCGTCGGGCTCAAGATCGTTGATCCGCTTCGTGGTATCTATCTCGGCCTTGCGGCAGATCTCGTCCGCGGATGAGTGCCCGATACCGAAGATATAGGTTAATGCAATATTTACGTGTTTATTCGGCAAGTCTACGCCGGCTATACGCGCCATTCAATCCCCCTGTTACTTCTGCCTCTGCTTGTGCTTCGGATTCGAGCACACGATTCGGATCACGCCGTTGCGTCGTATCACTTTGCAGCGCTCGCAGATGCGCTTCACACTCGCTCTTACCTTCATTTTCATGCCCCCTATCACAGGTTCCGCGATCGAATGCGTCCCTTCTTAGTCAGTCCGTCGTGATGGTGCATACGCAGATGTCCTTCAATCTGAGACATCAAATCCAGATCTACACCAACCATAATCAGCAGTGAAGTGCCTCCCATCAAGAACGCAACTTCCATCGGAAAATCGAACAACTGCTGCACGAGCGTCGGAATAATCGCGATAAACGCCAGAAACAACGCTCCCGGCAGGATGATGCGATTCAAAACCCTCGTGAAATACTCCTCCATCTTCTCGGACCGTATACCCGGTATCGAACCACCGTTCTCGCGAATGTTTTTCGCGATCTCGGTGGGATTCAGCGTCACCTGCGTGTAAAAATACGCGAAGAACACGATCAGCAGCGTGTACATCACGATGTACATCGGCCCATCCGGACGCAGCCAGAACGCTATCGTCTGCAGCCAGCGAACGCCGGGCCCAAGACCCTGCGCCACTTGCAGCGGGAAGGTCATGACCGAGGCCGCGAAGATAACCGGAATAACGCCGGACGGGTTGATCTTGAACGGAACGTAGGTGTTCTGCGCTCCATACATTCG
The DNA here is from genome assembly GCA_003552185.1 of Spirochaetaceae bacterium. Taxonomy (GTDB): domain Bacteria; phylum Spirochaetota; class Spirochaetia; order DSM-27196; family SLAA01; genus B1Sed10-166. The sequence goes on along the minus strand of PUOW01000012.1, from coordinate 26,659 downwards.
TCGACCGACAACCCGTTTCGCGTAGTGCACCGGAATCTTACGCTGTCCACGCTGCTCGTAGATAACCAACGCAACAACTACCACGAACATCACCAGCACCACGATCACGAACACCGGGTTCAGATCACCTTGCTGAATGCTCTGAATAAGAATCCAGAACCCGCCCGGCAGCTGTGCTACGATCCCGGCGAAGATCAGCAACGAGATGCCGTTCCCGATACCCCGCTGATTGATCTGCTCTCCGATCCACATCAGGAACACCGTCCCGGCGGTTACGCTCAGCATCGAGACGAAGATATAGGCCGTCCGCGAGATCGCGATTGCATCGGGGATGCTGTCGGCGTACACCGTTACCGCGAGCGACTGAATAATACAGACGACGATCGTTCCGTACCGCGTATACTTCTGAATCCGCTTGCGCCCGCCTTCTTCCTGCGAGATGCGCTTCAAGCTCGGAAACACGACCACCATGAGTTGCATGATGATCGACATCGAGATGTACGGCATGATCCCGAGCATGAAGATCGAAAACCGTGAAAACGCTCCCCCGGCGAAGAAGTCTAGATAGTCGGTGATTGATACCCCCGCACCGGCTCCTTCGGTCAAGAAGTATGTGCGCACCACGTTTACGTTGATGCCCGGAATCGGGATCGTCGCCCCGAGTCTAAAAATCAGCAACATCGAGAGCGTAAAAAGAATACGCTCGCGTAGGTCGCGTATTTTAAAGATGTCCGCAAGCGGATTACTAGCCATTGTTCACATCTTCCCGCGGTTCGTTCGCCTTTTCTGCCGTCACAATCGTTCCGCCGGCAGCTTCTATCTTCTCGCGCGCGGCCGCCGATACCGCAATTCCGCTGACCGTCAGCTTCTTCTCGAGCTTTCCGTCCGACAACACCTTCGCGTATCGCGCGTTTCGGCGCACCAGGCGCTTTGCCTTCAGCGTCTCGAGCGTCACGCTGTCGCCGCTTTCGAAATGGCGCTCGAGCGTCGCGACGCTCACCGGTATAACCTCACGCTTAAACGGATAGTTCGAGAAGCCTCGGCGCGCAACGCGACGGTAGAGCGGCATCTGCCCACCTTCGAAGCCCGCGCGCACTCCGCCGCCCGAGCGAGCGTTTTGGCCCTTGTGACCGCGTCCGGCGGTTTTTCCGTTGCCACTGCCTGCTCCGCGACCTTTCGTCTTTCGCTTTCGAGTAGCTCCAATCGGCGCCTTTAACTCCATCGGGTTACACCTCCTCGGTGCGTACTAGATGAGACACGGCCCGCACCATGCCGCGAATCGAGTCGCCGGCCTCGAGCTCCACGGTTTGGTGCATCCGGCGAAGGCCGAGCGCTCGAACCGTGCGCCGATGCTTCGGCTTGCTGCCGATCGGGCTTTTGACAAGCGTTATTCGCAACTTCATAGTGTTAACCCCACATCTCCTGCAGCGTCTTTCCGCGATTCTTGCTCACAACGCGCGCGTCCATCAGCCCTTCGAGCCCCTCGAACACCGCCTTCACGATATTGAGCGCGTTCTGTGAACCGTGCGACTTACACAGCACGTCGTTGATTCCGCCCATCTCCATCACCGCACGGACCGGCCCGCCGGCAATGATTCCGGTACCGGGTGCCCCGGGGCGCATAAGCACCTGCGCGCTCTTGAACTCGCCCTTGATCTCGTGCGGGATCGTCTCTTTCTTCAACGGAACGCGTACCGTGTTGCGCTTCGCCTTGTCCACACCTTTGCGGATCGCTTCGGCAACGTCGTTCGCCTTGCCGAACCCGTACCCGACGGTACCGGCCTTATCGCCTACCACAACCAGCGCCGAGAAAGAAAACCGACGACCGCCCTTTACGACCTTGGCAACTCGGTTCAGCTTAACAAGCTTCTCGGTGAACTCTTTTTCTTGAGTCTGTTCCACGAACAACCCCCTACAGTCTCACGCCGGCCTTGCGGGCGCCTTCTGCTACGGCCTTAACCACTCCGTGATACAAATTGCCGTTTCGATCGAAGACCGCTTCCTCGATCGAGGCAGATTTCATCTGTTCCCCGAGCGTCTGGCCCAGTTTCTCCGCATCGTCAACGCGCACGCGAAGCCCCTTCGCCTCGCCGTGCATGCTCGAGACCGCCAACAAGGTCTTCCCGGCCTCGTCGTCAATCGCCTGAACGTACAAGTGTCGGTTGCTTTTGAATACGCTCAGACGCGGTCGCGCGCCGGTACCGGAGATCTTCCGCCGGACCCGCATCTTGCGTCGTTTACGCCTTCTGTTTCGTTCGAGTATTCTCTTCATGTCACCATCACCCTATTTCACGCCCGACTTACCGACCTTGCGGCGCACCGTTTCATCGGCGTACTTCACGCCCTTACCCTTGTAGGGCTCGGGCGGCCGCAACGACCGCAGCTCGGACGCGACCTGACCGACCTGTTGCTTGTCGATGCCGCTTATGACAACTTTGTTCGGCGTCTCGCACACAATCTCGACGCCCTCCGGCACACGGTACTCGATCGGGTTCGAGTATCCGAGATTGAGAACGATCGCCTCGTCTTTTGCCTCGGCCCGATATCCCACACCGGTGATCTGCAGCTCCTTGCGGAAGCCCTGGCTCACACCATGCACCATGTTGAACAGCAGTTGGCGATACAAACCGTGCATAGCGCGCGCGCGCTTCGTCTCGGTGGTACGCACGACGCTGCAGACGCCTTCGCCCTGTTCGAATCGCACCTCTGGGCAGTAATTCCGGCTTAGTTTGCCCTTTGGGCCTTCAACCTGAATACGACCGGCATCGATCTCGAGCTTCACATTCTCCGGAATTGCAACCGGAAGTTTTCCTACCCGCGACATAAGCCTTCCCCTACTACCAAATCGAGCACAACAGCTCTCCGCCGACTTTGCGCTCACGAGCCTTCCGACCCGTGGTGACCCCGGCGGAGGTCGAAACAATCAAGGTTCCGAAGCCATTGTAGACCCTCGGCATCGTTCGATATCCTGCGTAAACGCGCCGTCCCGGTTTCGAGATCTTCTCGATCCCTTGAATCACCGGTGCGCGATCATCGTCGTACTTCAAGAAAACTCGAATCACTGAGAAAGAATCCTGACTCACTTTCTTGAAGTTCTTGATGTACCCTTCGTTCTTCAAGATCTTCACAACTTCGAGCTTCAGCTTCGATGTAGGGATATCTACCTTTTCGAACCGCGCGCTGCTTGCGTTGCGGATCTTGGTCAGCATATCAGCTAACGGATCAGATACGCTCATTATTTTTACTCCCCCTACTACCAGCTCGATTTAGTTACGCCGGGAATCAGTCCTTCACTGGCGAGTTTTCGAAAACAAACCCTGCACATGTGGAACTTGCGCATGTACCCGCGCGGCCTTCCGCAGATGCGACAGCGATTAACCTTCCTGGTCGAGTACTTGGGCTTTTTTTGCGCCTTCACTATCATCGATTTTTTCGCCATGGTATCCTCGCTTTACTTGCTGAACGGCACGCCGAACTTCGTCAGCAAGCTCTTTGCCTCTTGATCGGTTTCCGCGGTCGTAACGATCGCAATATTCATACCGGTGATCTGATCGATCTTGTCGTAATCGATCTCCGGAAAAATGATCTGCTCGTTGACGCCCATCGAAAAGTTCCCGTGTCCGTCGAACGCGTTCGGGTTCACGCCTCGAAAGTCCTTAACGCGCGGCAGCGCAACATCGATGAGCCGTCCGAGAAACTCGAACATCCGATTTCCTCGAAGCGTGACCTTGGCGCCGATCTCGTACCCTTGCCGAACCTTGAAGTTGGCAATCGACTTTCGAGCCTTGGTCTTCACCGCGCGTTGCCCGGCGATAAGAGACAGCTCCTGCACGGCCGAATCGAGTGCTTTCTTGTTCTGAATCGCCTCACCCACGCCCATGCTGATCACGACCTTCTCGAGCCTCGGGACCTGCATCGAACTCCCGTACTGGAACTCCTGCATCATCTCGGGCTTGATCTTCTCGAGATACATCTGACGCAGCGGCGGTACATAGTTCTGCTGTTTCTCAGCTTGCTGCTTTTCCGCCATTACAATGCCTCTCCAGTCTTGCGCGCTATCCGCTGCTTCTTGCCGTTCTCGACACTATACCCAACTCGCGTAGGGTCGCCGGACTTGGTGAGCACCGCGACGTTCGAGATGTGAATCGAGGCCTCTATCTCGACGATGCCGCCACGATCGTTCTGGCTTCGCTTCTTCATCGCCTTTTTCACCATGTTGACACCCTCGACAAGCACTCGATCCTTCTTGCGGTCGATCCGGAGGACCTTGCCGATTTTGCCTTTATCCTTGCCGGCAATCACCTTGACCTGATCGTCCTCGCGCACCTTGTACTTCTTGCGGTGATGCGATGCCGCCGTCTTATTGCTCTTGTTCACGGCGAACCTCCTCACAATACCTCAGGCGCGAGCGACACGATCTTCATGAAGCCACCCTCACGAAGCTCACGTGCCACCGGCCCGAATATGCGTTTTCCCTTCGGATTGCTTGTCCCATCAAGGATGACGCATGCGTTGTCGTCAAACCGGATATACGTCCCGTCGGGCCGGCGGTGCTCTTTGCGGCAGCGAACGATCACCGCACGCTCGACGTTACCCTTCTTGACCGGCGCGTTTGGAATGGCATTCTTCACTGCCACCACCACCAAGTCTCCGATTCCGGCCGAAGTACGCTTGCTGCCCCCGAGGACCTTTATACACTGCACCTTCTTCGCGCCGCTGTTATCAGCGACGTTCAGATACGAGTTCATCTGTACCATCGTTCACACCTCTACTTCGCGCGTTCGACGATGTCTAACAAGCGCCAGCACTTCTGCTTGCTGATCGGGCGAGCCTCTTCCACTCGCACCCGGTCGCCGACCTGCGCCTGGTTCTCACCGTCGTGAGCCTTCACCTTCTTGGTGCTCGTAACGTACTTTTTGTACAAACGATGTACCGCACGTTTGGTGATCGCAACCACGATGGTCTTATCCATCTTATCGCTGACAACAACGCCGGTGAAAATTCTCTTTCGCTTTGTGTTCGGTTGCGCGTTTGCTTGTGTCTCCACGAGAAACTCCTACTGCCCCTGCTGCGTAACTTCAGGGTGGTTATATATGAGCGTATTCAACCGCGCAATCTGTCGTCGCAACGTACGCTTCTCCAACTGATTGTCCAGGTGTCCGATCACCGCGTTGAACCGTACGTCCAAGTACTTCTTGTTCAACTCTTCGCGCTTCGCAACCAGCTCCTCGAAGGTCAGATCCTTGAATGAGTTTCGCATTACGCACCCTCCCAAGAGACTACTTTCGCTCGAACCGGCAGCTTGCTCGCGGCAAGCTCGAGTGCCTCGTGCGCCAGCTTTTCGTTCACTCCGGACAACTCAAACATCACGCTACCGACGCGCGCGGCCGCTACCCAGTGCTCCGGACTTCCCTTTCCTTTACCCATGCGCGTCTCCGCCGGCTTCTTGGTGTACGGAATGTCGGGAAACAGGCGAATCCAGACCTTTCCGCCACGCTTGATATGGCGCGTCATCGCGATACGAGCAGCCTCGATCTGGCGCGCCGTTATCCAACGCGCCTCCATAGAAACCAGCCCATACTCGCCGAACGCCACGCGATTGCCGCGCCCGGCCTTACGCCCCAACGTGGTGCCGATCTTTCGTTGACGCTTTCTATACCTTACTCGTTTGGGACTCAGCATACTCTAGCTCCTCGCCTCGGCGCGTTCCCGTTGTCGCTTCACCACGGCTCCGGCGTCTTCCTTGCGGCTGTACTTCAAGACCTCACCGTGGAATGCCCAGACCTTCACGCCGATCGTGCCGAAGGTTGTTTTCGCCTCGGCAAAGCCGTAGTCGATGTTTGCGCGCAAGGTATGCAGCGGAACGCGACCCTCGCGCTGCGTCTCGGTTCTCGACATCTCGGCCCCGCCGAGTCGCCCCGAGACCTTTATCTTGATGCCCTGCATCCCGGTCTTCATCGCCCCGGCTACCGCCATCTTGAGCGTGCGCCGAAACGAAGCCCGCGAGCGGAGCTGACGCGCCACGTTCAGCGCGATAAGCTGCGCGTTCGTCTCGGGACGCTTGATCTCTTTAATCTTGATCTGCAGTTTCTTCCCTGCCGCCTTCTGCAGCTTCTGCCCGATCTTCTCGATATTCGCGCCTCGCGTTCCGATGATTACCCCCGGTCGAGAGGTGTGGATCACGAGCGTAATGCGCTGCGGATGTCGAATGATCTCCACCTCCGCGAGCTCCGCGCTTCGGGTCTCCGGCAGGGTCTCGAGCAAGCGTCGCAGCTTCAGATCTTCATGCAGCGTGTCGGCATACTCGCGCGGATCGACGTACCATTTCGAACGCCAGGTCTTGTTAATCCCTAATCGAATACCAATCGGATTTACCTTCTGTCCCACGTTACTCCCCCGATCTCGCGATCTCGTCGACAACCGCCGTAATATGACTCATCCGCTTGTGCAAAATGTCTGCACGCCCTCGAGCTCGTGGCCACATTCGCTTCATACGCGGCCCTTCGTTGACCAACAACTCGCGCAGGTACAACATGTCTTCGTCCATCTGCTTGTTCTGGGCCAGCGCGTTCGCCGCGGCGGACTCGATCACCTTGCGCAAAATCTTCGCGCCCTTCTGCGGTGCGTTCTCGAGCACCGAAACAACCTCGGTGTAGGGCTTGTTCCGCACCTGATCCGCGATCGGCCGTAGCTTGAACGGCGAGATCAGAATGTAGCGTGCGTGGGCGCGGTAGCCGGTCTTCTCTGCTGTTTTCGCCATAATCTCCGCTCCTATTTCCGCTTACCGGCCTTCTTGTCGGAGCCGGCGTGCCCACGGAAGATGCGGGTTGGGGCAAACTCGCCCAGCTTGTGCCCCACCAGGTTCTCGGTGATGTAGACCGGTACCCAGGTCTTGCCGTTATACACCGAGATCGTGAGCCCAACCATCTCCGGAATGATCGTGGAGGTGCGCGAGAAGGTCTTCACCATCTTGCGATCACCGCTTTTATTCATCTGCACAACCTTGGAGTACAGACTCTTCTCGATAAACGGGCCTTTCTTAATCGATCTCGACACGAGACAACTCCTATTTCTTCCTTCGCTTAACGATGTGCTTATCCGAGTACTTCCGCTTCCGCCGTGTCCGGTAGCCCTTTGTCGGCTGCCCAGACGGCGAGACCGGATGCCGGCCACCCGAGGTACGACCCTCACCACCACCGTGCGGATGGTCTACCGGGTTCATCACGACCCCGCGAACCTTGGGTCGCCGCCCGAGCCAGCGCGCGCGCCCGGCCTTGCCGAGCGATACGTTCATGTGGTCTTCATTTCCGACCGCGCCTACCGTCGCGGCGCAGCGCTTAAACACCAGCCGAGTTTCACCCGAGGGAAGCCGCACCGTGACGTAGTCTTTCTCTTTGGCTACCACCGTGGCCCGCGCGCCGGCCGACCGTGCCAACTGACCGCCTTTCCCGTGCTGTAACTCCACGTTGTGCACGACGGTTCCCATCGGAATTCGCTCAAGCGGCAGCGAGTTCCCGACCGTCGGCGGAGCATTCTCACCGCTCATCACCACGTCGTTCTCGCTAAGCCCCTTCGGAGCGAGGATGTACCGGCGCTCACCATCGCGGTATTGAATCAGCGCAATGTTGGCGCTGCGATTTGGGTCGTAGGCGATGCCGACAACCTTGCCTTCAATACCGTGCTTGTCGCGCCGAAAATCTAACTCGCGCAGTTTGCGTTTGTGACGCCCGCCTTTTCGCCGCACGCTGATTCTACCGGCGCCGTCACGACCGGCGCCGAACGAGGTACCTTTCGTGAGCGACTTCTCGCTTCCTTCAAGCGTAACCTCGTCGAATGTTAAGCCGGTTCGAAATCGCGTACCCGGCGTGCGTGGTCTGTATTTCTTCACACCCACAACTAACTCCTTTACGCGCCTTCAAACACTTCGATTGTTTCGCCCGGCGCGAGCTTCACGACCGCCTTCTTCCACGTGGCGGTACGCCCCGCCTTGTAGCGAACACGGCGCGGCTTGCTCTTGACGGTGCTGACGTTGCACCGCACCGGGTGCACCTTGAACAACTCTCGCACGGCTTCCATTACCTGAATCTTGTTCACTCGAGCGTCAACCTGAAACACGTATTTGTTCTCTTCGCGCAAGGCGTTCGTTTTCTCGCTTAGCACCGGTCTAATAATCACCTGGTCGGCTCTCATTGCATCCAACCCCTCTATTTTTTGTCGCGACCGTACAGCTCACCGAGCTTCTCGGCGGCCGACTGCATAAACACCACGCGCTCGGCGTAGTATAGGTCATGCGCGCGCAGCCGTTCGTACGACAGAAATCGCAGCCACGGGACGTTGCGCGCAGCGCGCTTCACCATCGGGTCGTCGTCCTTCATGACAAGCACCGTGCGGTTGTCACCTGCAAGCGGCGCAAGGATCTTCACCAGGTCGCGCGTCTTGCCGCTTTCAACCGTGAAATCCTCGACCACCGAGAGCGCTTCGTCGCGCACCTTCATGCTGAGAATGGATTTCATCGCGACTCGCTTCATGGTGCGCGGAAGCCTGTAGCCGTAGTCGCGCGGGCGCGGCCCAAACACCACGCCGCCACCGACCCAAACCGGCGACGACCGCCGCCCCGCCCGAGCGCGGCCGGTACCCTTTTGTCTCCACGGTTTTCGCGTGCTACCGCGAACCTCACTGCGCGTCTTGGTTGAAGCCGTACCAAGGCGCGCGTTCGCCAGTTCGTTGCGGATAGCGTGATATATCGATCCCTCGCTCACGTCCCGCGCAAACACGGCGTCGTCCAGCGAGATCGTTTGTTTCGGCTTGCCTTCTACAGAAAATACTTGTGCATCCATCTTCAAAGCCCTTATTCGTGCGCTCTATTTCTTGACCGCACTGCGAATCTCGACGTAGCCGTCGCGTCGCCCCGGCACCGCGCCGCTGACAAGCAGCGCGTTACGCTCGGAATCTACGCGCAACACCCGCAGGTTCTGAACGGTCGCACGCTCTCCACCCATACGCCCCGGCATCTTGGTGCCTTTCTGGATGCGCGAGGGGGTTGCCGCCATACCGGTTGCGCCGAGCCCACGTTTGAACTTCGAGCCGTGCGTCTTACGCCCACCCGCAAAACCGTGGCGACGCATGACACCCTGATACCCTTTACCCTTGGTAATCCCGGAAACATCGACAAACGCGGTGTTCTCGAACGCGTTAACCGTTAGGCTATCGCCGACGCTACACTCCAACTCGAAACCTCGAAACTCACGGACACAGCGCTTCGGCGCAACACCCTCGGGATACTGCCCACGCACCGGCTTCGTAACTCGCTTGTCTTTGGCATCGAACGCACCGACGACCACGGCGTCATAGCCGTCGCGCTCGACGGTACGCTGCCCGACAACGACGTTCGGCTCCACCTGTATTACCGTTACCGGCACGACGGTGCCGTCATCATCGAACACCTGCGTCATACCGATCTTTTTTCCGATCAGCCCAATCATTTGTTTCACCTCAACTGCCGCTCAAACCCATCCGAAGCAGAACCGCCCCGGACGCACCCACACGTAATTACTGCTTGATTTCAACGTCGACGCCGGCGGGCAACTCCAACTTCATCAAGGAGTCCATCACCGCCGAGCTCGGCTGAATGATATCGATCAGCCGCTTGTGTGTTCGCATCTCGAACTGTTCACGCGCTTTTTTGTTCACGTGAGGCGACCTCAGCACCGTGAACTTATTGATACGCGTAGGCAACGGAATGGGTCCCGCAACCGTGGCACCCGATTTATGCACCGTATCAACAATCGCTCGAGCGCTTTGATCGATCAGCTCAACGTCGAATCCGCGCAGGCGCACTCGAATCTTGTTGCTCGCCATCGTTCCTCCAAAAAGGCGGAACCTTGCCACACTCGACAAGGCCCGCCGTCTCCGGTTCTTTAATCGACAATATCGATGACCTGACCGCTCGCAACGGTTCGGCCACCCTCACGAATAGCGAAGCGCAGCCCCTTCTCCATCGCGATCGGGTGAATCAACTCGGCTTCGATCTCGGTGTTGTCACCAGGCATTACCATCTCCTTACCCTCCGGCAAGGTCACGCTACCGGTAATGTCGGTGGTACGGAAGTAGAACTGCGGGCGGTATCCGGTGAAGAACGGCGAATGGCGTCCGCCTTCTTCTTTGCTCAGGCAGTAGATCGTACCCTTGAACTTAACGTGCGGGGTGATCGAGCCCGGCTTCGCGAGAACCTGCCCACGCTGAACCTCGTCTTTGTCGATGCCGCGCAGCAGCGCGCCGATGTTGTCGCCGGCCTCACCCTGGTCGAGCAGCTTATTGAACATCTCGACACCGGTGCAGGTCGTCTGCTGCGTTTCGCGAATGCCGACGATCTCGATCTTGTCGTTGACCTTCAACACACCGCGCTCGATGCGCCCGGTAACGACCGTACCGCGCCCCTGAATTGAAAAAATATCCTCGATCGGCATCAAGAAGTCCTGATCGACCGCGCGCTCGGGAAGCGGGAAGTACTCATCCATCGCGGCGAGAAGATCGGTAACGCACTTAATTTTTTCGTCGTCATCGGGATTCATCATCGCTTCGTACGCGCTACCGCGGACAACCGGAATCTCCTGGCCCGGGAAATCGTAGGAATCGAGAATGTCGCGCATCTCTTCCTCTACGAGATCCACCAGATCGGGATCGTCCACCTGGTCGGTCTTGTTGATGAACACGATCAGAGCCGGCACACCAACCTGTCGAGCAAGCAGGATATGCTCTTTTGTCTGCGACATCGGACCGTCGGTAGCGGATACAACAATGACCGCACCATCCATCTGCGCCGCACCGGTAATCATGTTTTTGATGTAGTCGGCGTGGCCGGGGCAGTCGACGTGCGCGTAATGCCGGTTCGGCGTTTCGTACTCAACATGCCGGGTGTTAATAGTGATGCCGCGCGCCTTCTCTTCGGGCGCGTTATCAATATCCTCGTACTTCATCACCTTACCGCCGGTTGTCTTCGCCGACAGCATAGTGATGGCCGCGGTCAACGTCGTCTTGCCGTGGTCAACGTGACCGATCGTGCCGACGTTAATATGCGGTTTACTTCTCTCAAATTTTGCCTTCGCCATTACGTCCTCCTTGCGGTATCGTAACTACAGTACGTCAGAAAATATGTAGGTTGCTACGGACTGCCCGTGCGGCAACCTGCCGGCACACGGATCAGTTGCACCATGCTTGTGTTATTGGCAGCGATGCTTCACGCAACTCGCCGCTGCTTAGTGGGAAATCGGAGTGTAGGCAGGATCGGTTCCTTTGTCAAGGACCGCGAGATAAGAGTGGACTTTATCAAGACTCGATACGGCTACGAGCGTACTCGCAACCAGCCACCTTATCACCCCGTATCTCCGAAAACAGCGATACAGTCTGGATGATCGGTTTGGCGTTACTGTATAGCGCCGGCAACCTCAGACACGTGGTCTAGCAGGCTACCAGCGATAATGCGCAAACGCCTTGTTGGCCTCCGCCATCCTGTGCGTGTCCTCCTTTTTCTTGAACGCGGCACCGGCTCCGTTGAACGCATCCATGAGCTCCGCTCCCAGCTTATCGCTCATCGAGCGGCCGGCTCGGTCACGCGCGGCCTTGATCAACCAGCGCATCGCCAACGCCTCGCGACGCGAGTCGCGAACCTCGACCGGCACCTGGTACGTAGACCCACCCACGCGGCGGCTCTTGACCTCAACCATCGGCTTGACGTTATCGACGGCCTTGAGGAACACCTCGATAGCCTCTTTGCCGGTCTTCTCCTGCACGCCGCCCAAAGCGTCGTACACAATGCGCTCCGCAACCGACTTCTTTCCATCCCACATCATGCGCACCACAAACTTTGAAAGCGTTTTGCTTCCGTATCGTGGGTCGGGAAGTATTGCGCGATGCGGTGCAACTCGTCGTCTTGGCATAGCTCAAGCTCTCCAGTAGTACAAGGTTAGGCTTTCGGGCGCTTGGTGCCGTACTTCGACCGCGCCTTCCGACGATCGTCGACCCCGAGGGTGTCTTTGGCACCGCGCACGATGTGGTAACGAACACCCGGCAAGTCTTTCACACGCCCACCGCGCAGCAGCACAACCGAGTGCTCTTGAAGGTTGTGCCCGATACCCGGGATATACGCAGTGGCCTCGATACCGTTGGTCAAGCGCACACGCGCGACCTTACGCAGAGCCGAGTTCGGCTTCTTGGGAGTAATGGTCATGACGCGCGTGCAGACACCGCGGCGCTGCGGACAAGACTGCAATGCGGGCGACTTCGTCTTGCGCGTTATGGTTTTGCGCCCTTTTCGAATCAATTGGTTAACTGTCGGCATAATAGTTAGTTACAACTCCTAGTCGTTCACTCGTTATTCTCTACCTGGGTTGTGAGACCGTACTTTAGCAATCGGTTCGGAAAAAGTCAAGTCTCGTAGACCTCCGCCTCTTCGGTCTGCTCTTCTTCCTGTTGCTCGCTGCGCTCGCGCTCGCGCTGTTCCACGATCTGCTGCATATGCGCGTCGAGGTCGTCGCGGTGCTCGTCGTAAAGACGAATATTGCGGTACGACCGCATTCCGGTGCCGGCAGGAATGAGGTGCCCGATGATCACGTTCTCCTTCAAACCGCGCAGGTTATCGGCCGAACCGGAGATCGCGGCATTGGTAAGCACCCGCGTGGTCTCCTGGAACGACGCCGCCGAGATAAAGGAATCGATGTTCAGCGACGCGCGCGTGATACCGAGCAGCAACGGTCGGCCGACCGCCGGTTGCCCGCCTTCGTTCATAACCTTGCGGTTCACCTCGTGGAACCGCGACTTGTCGATCTGCTGACCGAAGATGAAGTTGGTGTCGCCGACCTGAACGATCTCGACCTTGCGCATCATCTGTCGGATGATAACGCCGATGTGCTTGTCGTTGATATCGACGCCCTGCAGACGGTAGACCTCCTGAACCTCGTTCACAAGAAAACGCTGCAGCGCGTTCTCTCCGAGAATCTGCAGCACCTCGTGCGGGTCGATCGTGCCTTCACACAACATGTCTCCCGCCTCTATCTCGTCGCCTTCGCGGACGAGTAGATGCTTACCCATCGGCACAAGGTGCTTGTACTCCACTCCGTACGCATCAGCAACGGTTATAACGCGCTTACCTTTGGTGATCGTCTTGAACCCGACCACGCCGCTGATCTGAGATAGAACCGCCGGGCTTTTCGGTTTGCGAGCCTCAAACAACTCGCCGACACGCGGCAAGCCGCCGGTGATGTCCGCGGTCTTGGCGCTCTCGCGGAGCAGCTTCGCGAGCGTTCTTCCCGGCTTCACTTCCTCGCCGTCTTCAACATTTAGGTAGGCGTTTCCGGGCAGGAAATGCGTCGCAAGCTCGCTACCGTCCTGGCCCTGAATCACGATCCGCGGATGCAGGCTCTCGAGGGTGAACTCGGTGATCTTTTTCTCGATCTTTCCGGTGTCTTCGTTGATCTCTTCCTTCAAGGTGGTGCCTTGCACGATGTCCTTCAGCACAACCACACCCTCGACCTCCGAGATGATCGGTTCGCTGAACGGATCGAAGGTCGCAAGCGACTCCTCGGGCTCAACTACCTCGCCTTCCTTTACAACGAGCTGCGCACCCGCGCGCACCTCAACCTTTTGCTCTTGCGTGACGAGCAAAACCGTACGGTCTTTCACGACCGCGTAGGCGTTGTCCTCCGCGCGCAGCTCAAGATCGCCACGTTTGAGAATAAGCGTGCCTTTATCGACGGTGTCGTCGTGCTTCACACGAATACGCTCGCCTTTCTCGGCCTCCACGCGCTGAATCACGCGCGCAACCGCAACCTTGCCCTTTCTGGTGAACAGCTTGGTTCCGTCGGGCAGATCCACGGTATGTCCGGTTACGCCGCGTACCACAACCGGATGACGCAGGTATATTCGGTTCTCTTCCGAGCCACGCGTGGCGGCACCGCCGATATGGAAGGTGCGCATCGTGAGCTGTGTGCCGGGCTGTCCGATCGACTGAGCCGCGATGATCCCAACCGCCTCGCCGATATTCACCTGACGATTATTCGCGAGGTTGCGGCCGTAGCACTTGCGACAAACGCCGTACTTCGCTTCGCAGGTCAAGACGGTGCGAATCCGGACGCTTTCAACGCCGGCCGCCTCGATTTCGCGCGCGGTCTCGTCGTCGATCTCTTGGTTTACATCGACGAGCAGCTCGCCGTTGATCGGATGGCGCACGCGCTCGAGCGTGAAACGCCCTTGTATTCGGTCGGCGAGACCTTCAACGATCTCCTCGCCGTCTTTCAGCGGGAACATCTCGATACCGTTGATCGTTCCGCAGTCGTCTTCGTTGACCACCACATCCTGAGCGATATCGACGAGCCGTCGCGTGAGATAACCCGCGTCGGCAGTCTTGAGCGCGGTATCGGCAAGCCCCTTTCTCGCGCCGTTGGTTGAGATGAAAAACTCGATGACCGAGAGGCCTTCTTTGAAATTCGAGCGAATCGGCAGCTCGATGATGTCGCCTGAGGGTTTCGCCATCAACCCGCGCATCCCGGCGAGCTGACGGATCTGGCTGCGACTACCACGCGCGCCGGAGTTCGCCATCATGAACACCGGGTTGAATCCCGAGCGATCCTCGCGCAGCATCTGCATCATGTGGTCGGTGAGGTCTTCGTTGGTCTTCGACCACGCCTCGACCACGCGATTGTAGCGCTCCTCGTTGGTGATGTGCCCGTCGAGGTACTGGTTCTGAATCGACTCGACTTGCTTGTTGGCATCTCCTATCATCTTGGCCTTAGCTTCCGGGATCAGCACATCGTCCATGCCGATCGTTGCCCCGAACAAGGTGGCGTAGCGAAAGCCGTAATCCTTGATTACATCGAGCATCAGTACCGTGGCGTGAGGGCCTTTCTCGGCGTACACCCTGGCGATCAAGGCACGCAGCTCCTTCTCGCCCATCGCGTGGTTCACGTACTCTACTTCCGGCGGGAAGGCGCGGTTGAGCACAACCCGTCCCGCGGTGGTCTCGATCCAACCGTCCTCGGTCTTCATATGGACGAGCGCGTTGTAATCGATGCTGCCGAACTCGCGCGCGAGCAACACCTCGTCTTTTGAACTGAAGCGCCGTCCTTCGCCCTTGGCACCGGGACGGGCACGAGTGAGGTAGTTGATCCCGAGCACCATGTCCTGCGAAGGGAACACAATCGGCTCGCCGTTCGCCGGGTTCAGCAAGTTTCGCGACGGTATCATCAGAGTCCAGCACTCGATCTGCGCCGCCTGTGTCAGCGGCACATGTACCGCCATCTGATCGCCGTCGAAATCGGCGTTGAATGCGTGACATACGAGCGGATGCAGCTTGATCGCCTTTCCGCCGACGAGCACCGGCTCGAATGCTTGAATCCCCAAGCGATGCAGCGTCGGTGCGCGGTTGAGCATTACCGGATGCTCCTTCACCACCTCATCGAGCACGGCCCAGACCTCGGGCGTCTCCTGCTCCACCAAGCTCTTGGCCTTCTTGATGTTGTAGACGACGTCTTTCTCGACGAGCTTTTTCATGATGAACGGCTTGTAGAGCTCGAGCGCCATCTTGGTCGGCAGTCCGCACTGGTGCAGCTTGAGTTCCGGCCCCACCACGATCACCGAGCGCCCGGAGTAGTCTACGCGCTTACCGAGCAGGTTCTGCCGAAATCGACCCTGCTTGCCCTTGAGCATATCCGAAAGACTCTTGAGCGGCCGGTTCGACGCCCCCTTCACGACACGCTTCTTCTTGGAGTTGTCGAACAGCGCGTCGACCGCCTCCTGCAACATGCGCTTTTCGTTGCGAATGATGATATCCGGCGCGTTGAGCGCCATCAGCCGCTTCAGCCGGTTATTGCGGTTTATCACGCGACGGTAGAGATCGTTGAGATCGCTCGTCGCGAAACGCCCCCCGTCGAGCTGCACCATCGGGCGGAGCTCCGGTGGAATAACCGGGATCACATCGAGAATCATCCAGTCGGGGCGATTCTCGGAGTCGCGGAAGTTCTCGACAATCTCGATGCGCTTAAGGAGGCGCTTGTCGGCCTTCGCGCCCTTCGAGATCATCTCGGCGCGCAGCTCAGCCGAGAGCGCGTCGAGATCAAGCCCCTCGAGCAAGGTGCGCACCGCCTCGGCGCCGATTCCGGCCGAGAACGCCATCCCGTAGCGCTCCTTCGCCTCGGCGTACTCTTCCTCGCTCAGCAGATCGAGCTTGTTGAGATCGGTGTCGCCCGGATCGATCACGATATATTTCTCGTAATACAGAACCGAGCGCAACGCCGCGATCGTAAGCCCCAACAGCAGCCCCATGCGCGACGGCACCGAGCGATAATACCAGATGTGCGATACCGGCGAAGCGAGCTCGATATGCCCCATGCGCTCGCGCCGCACCTTGAAGTGCGTAACCTCGACGCCACAGCGGTCGCAGATCACACCCTTGTACCGAATCGACTTGAACTTCCCGCAGTAACACTCCCATTCCTTGGTGGTGCCGAAGATGCGCTCGCAAAACAAGCCGTCTTTCTCGGGGCGCAGCGTGCGGTAGTTTATGGTTTCCGGCTTCTTGACCTCGCCGTAGCTCCAGGCCCGGATCTGCTCCGGCGAGGCAAGCTGTATCATGATACTATCGAAGTCTTGAATTTCTCTCATCAATTTGGGGCCTCCTAAAACGAACCGTCCGGAGCGGACTCTTAGAAATTGCTGCCTTTGCGGTTGATCAGCTCTTCATCTCGCTCGGTGAGCGCGATCTGCTTACCCTTGGTATCGTAGATCGAGATATCGAGCGCCAATCCGCGCAGCTCTTGCACCAGAACGTTAAAGGACTCCGGAACGCCGGCCGAGGTGGCCGGTTCTCCCTTCACGATGCTTTCGTATATCTTGGCACGTCCGTTCATGTCGTCGCTCTTGATCGTGAGCAACTCCTGCAGCGTGTTCGCCGCCCCGTACGCTTCGAGCGCCCAAACCTCCATCTCGCCGAGCCGCTGCCCGCCGAACTGCGCCTTGCCTCCGAGCGGTTGCTGCGTCACGAGCGAGTACGGGCCGGTGGAGCGTGCATGCATCTTGTCGTCGACGAGATGATGCAGCTTCAGCATATACATCTGGCCGACCGTGACCTCGTTCTCAAAGCGCTCGCCGGTACGGCCGTCGTACAACACCGTCTTCGAGGAGGCCGGAAGCCCCGCCTGCTGTAGTTTTTCGGCGATCATCTCGTTGGTGGCCGACTCAAACACCGGCGTCGCGTACCATTCGTCGAGCACCGCTGCCGCCCATCCGAGCTCGGCCTCGAGGATCTGACCGAGATTCATGCGCGACGGAACGCCGAGCGGGTTCAGACAGACATCGAGCGGTGTACCGTCGGACATATACGGCATGTCTTCTTCCGGGAGCACGCGCGCGATCACGCCCTTGTTTCCGTGCCGCCCGGCCATTTTGTCGCCCTCGCGAAGCTTGCGCTTGGTTGCGATCAGGACCTTCACGACCTCGTCGACACCCGGGCTCAGATCGTCGCCCTCGGAGCGTCGCAGCCTCTGCACATCGATCACCGTGCCGTCGGTGCCGTGCGGCACGCGCAGACTGGTGTCGCGCACCTCCTTGGCCTTTTCGCCGAAGATCGAGTTGAGAAGCTTGAACTCGGGCGTGGTCTCTGTCTCGCTCTTGGGCGTAACCTTGCCTACGAGAATGTAGCCGCTCCCGATCGATGCACCGACTCGGACGATGCCTTCTTCGTCGAGCTGGTCGAGCGCCTTCTCCGAGGTATTGGGGATGTCGCGCGTAATCTTTTCCGGCCCGAGTTTGGTTTCGCGAACCTCGACCGTGAATTCCTTTATGTGAATCGAGGTGAAGATATCGTCCTTCACGATCTTCTCCGAGACCAGTATCGCGTCCTCGAAGTTGTATCCGTTCCACGGCACGAACCCCACCAGCACGTTGCGCCCGAGTGCCAGCTCACCCTGGTACGTCGACGGGCCGTCGGCGAGCACGTCTCCGGCCTTGATCTTTTGCCCCACCCGCACAACCGGCTTCTGCGTATAGCAGGTATCCTGGTTGGTGCGTTGATACTTCATCAGCTGGTAGAGCTCGGTTCCTTCGCCGTTACCGCTGGGCTCGATCTCGATGCTTTGCGAGGTCACGCGTTTTACCGTGCCGTCACGCCGTGCCTTCAGCAGAACGCCCGAATCGTACGCAGTCTTGGACTCCATCCCGGTGCCGACGCGCGGAGGCTCCGGGAATACGAGCGGCACCGCCTGGCGCTGCATGTTGGATCCCATCAGAGCGCGGTTTGCGTCGTCGTGCTCGAGAAACGGAATCAAGGCGGCCGAGACCGAGATCACCTGCTTCGGTGAGACATCCATGTACTGAATATCCTCGGCGGGCTTGGTGGTGTAGTCGCCCGATTTCCGAACCGAGATCATGCGACTTTGAAAGCGCCCGTCGTTGTCGATCTCGGCGTTTGCCTGCGCTATGTAGTGCTTTTCTTCATCCATCGCCGAGAGGTACTCGATCTCGCGCGTCGCAACGCCGTCGATCACCTTCCGGTAGGGAGTCTCGAGAAACCCGTAGTCGTTTACGCGGGTGTAGTTCGCAAGCGACACGATCAAGCCGATGTTCGGCCCCTCCGGCGTCTCGATCGGGCACATGCGGCCGTAATGCGTGTAGTGCACGTCTCGAACCTCGAACCCGGCGCGGTCGCGCGACAAGCCTCCGGGGCCCAGCGCGTTCAGCCGGCGCTTATGTGTAAGCTCGGCAAGCGGATTCACCTGGTCCATGAACTGAGAAAGCTGACTCGAGCCGAAGAACTCCTTAATCGCCGCAACCACCGGCTTTATCGAGATGAGGTCTTGCGGCTTGATGGTGTCGGTCTCCTTGAGCGACATCCGTTCCTTCGCGATGCGCTCCATCCGACTGAACGCGGTCTTCAGCTGGTTCGCCATCAACTCGCCGACCGAGCGCACGCGGCGGTTTCCGAGGTGGTCTATGTCGTCGACGTTCTCTTCGCCGATATAGACCTGCACGAGGTAGCGCATCGTGTTCACCATGTCTTCACGCGTGAGCACATGATCCTCGGTCGGCGCTTCATAATCGAACTTCTTGTTCAGCTTGTAGCGACCGACGCGACCGAGATCGTAGCGGCGCGAGGTGAAGAACATCGCGTTGAAGTCTTTCTCGGCGCTTTCCACCGTGATCGGCTCACCCGGCATAATCACCGCGTACACCGCCGAAAGCGCATCCTCTTTGGAGGGCTCGTCTTTCTCAACCTCGTCCTTGGTGAACTTCACCTCCTCACGCTCGAAACAGTTCAAAACGATCTCGGAGTGTAACGAGTTGGGGTCGGTGAAATCGATGACGCTGATCTCCTGCACCTCGGCGTGGATGAGTTGATCGATGTCATGCGGATGCAGCTTCTCCCCGGCACGGTAAAGCTTCTTGCTCTCGCCGCCTTCGATCGCCCACACCGCCTCGGCAAGCACCGCGCCGACGAGCTTTTCTTTCTCTTCGGGCGTATCGGTAATTGAAACCGCCTTGGTTGCGTAGAACAGTTCGATCAGCTTCTCGCGTGTGTCGTAGCCGAGCGCGCGCAAAAAGATCGTGCCGAGAATGCGCTTCTTACGGTCTATCTTGGCGTAGATCAGCTCTTTCTTTTGGTCGATCTCGAACTCGAGCCACGAGCCGCGGTAGGGAATGATCCGTGAGGAATACACACCTTTTTCGTGCGAAAAAATGACGCCCGGGCTACGGTGGATCTGACTCACGACCACGCGCTCGGCTCCGTTGATCAGGAAGGTGCCGCGGTCGGTCATCAGGGGTATATCGCCCATGTAGATATCTTTCTGACGGATCTCACCGGTCTCGAGGAACACGAGGTTGATTCGCGCCTTGATCGGAATTGCGTAGGTATGCCCCTTGTGCTTGCACTCGAGCTCCGACATCTTGATCCCGGCTTCGTCGAGGATGTAGTGATCGTACTCGAGGCGCATATCGCCGTTCTGGCTCTCGATCGGAAAGATCGCCTGAAACACCTCTTCGAGTCCTTGATTCAAAGGAGGCTCACCCGATTTCACGCGATTCCATTGCAGGAACCGCTCGAATGATCGCACCTGTATGTCTACCAGATCCGGCAGCTCCATGATGCCCGGACCATGCGTCCCGACGACGACGCGGTTAACATCGGTGGTTCTGTCAAACATTTCACCTACCTCCCATAAATCGTGGACCGCGAACATGAAAAAGCGACACCATCGGCAGGCGCATCCCGCCGATGGCATCGCGAAGAGTACATTGTGCTGTACCTAGCCGAAAGGCTATTGAACCTCAACAGCAGCGCCCGCCGCCTCGAGTTTCTCTTTGAGCTCGGCAGCCTCTTCTTTCGAGACACCTTCTTTCACCGGCTTGCCACCGGCCTCAACCATCTCCTTGGCCTCTTTCAGGCCAAGACCGGTGATCGCCCGAACCTCTTTGATGACCGGAATCTTTTTGCCGTCATCGAAGCTCTTTAGAATCACGTTGAACTCGGTCTGCTCCTCCACCGCCTCAGCAGCTTCGCCGCCGCCGGCCGGAGCGCCGGCGACCGCAACCGGGGCCGCAGCCGTCACACCGAACTTCTCCTCCATAGCCGTGACCAGCTCGGAGACCTCTAGAACCGTCATGTTTGCGATAGCCTCTAGGATATCGTCTTTCGAGAGTGTCGCCATATTACCTTCTCCTTTCTGTTGTGCCCCGAAGCGATAGCATGGCACACGGACGGAAGACTAACGCCTCGGTTATTTGCATATTTGGTTACTCGCCGGCCTTTTGATCGGCGACCGCCTTGAGCGTGCGAACCAGCTTCTGCGGAACCGCGTTGAGCGTGTACACGAAGTTCTGAAGCGGAGCCTGCATGCCCGCCATGAGCTTCGCGAGCAACTCCTCGCGTGTCGGCAGCTTCGAGTAGGCCTCGGCCTGCGACTTGTCGAACACATTGCCTTCGATCAAGGCTCCCTTGATCTCGAGCGAGCTCTCTTTGCCGAACTCGAACAACGCCTTCACGACCGTGTTAGACTCGGCGCGCGCGATCGCGACCGCGGTAGGTCCCTCGAAAAAGCCTGCGAGCTCGTCCGGGGCGCCGAGCTGCGCAAACGCCAGCTGCGCGTAGCTGTTCTTGATGACACGGTACTCCGCCTGTTGCTCGGCGAGCTTGTCTCGCAACTCACTGATCTGAGCCACGCTCAAGCCTCGGAAATCGGTGAACACGAAGTCCTTCGCGTCGCCGAACCGCTCTTTGTACCGGTCGACTGCGTCTACCTTGTGCTGCTGCACTTTCGTTTGATACTCAGCCATAATGATTCTCCTCGGTATCGCGCCGCGCTACTTGGCACTCGCTTCTGCGGCCGCGAACCACACACCCGGCCCCATGGTAGAGGCCACGGCAGAGGACAGCACAAACTCACCTTTCGTATCGGCGGGTCGTCGCTTCCGAACCTCGGCCACCACTTCATTGATGTTCTCGACCACCTTGGCGGCCTCCATCGAGACCTTGCCGACCGCGAGATGCAGCACTCCGGTTTTGTCGGAGCGGAACTCAACACGTCCTTTTTTGAGCTCCGCGATAGCGGCCGCGAGATCGAAGGTTACGGTCTGTGTCTTCGGGTTCGGCATCAAACCGCGGCGCCCAAGCACCGGCCCGAGCCGCCCCACATCTTTCATCATATCGGGTGTCGCCACCGCGACATCGAAATCAAGCCAGCCGCCCTTGATCTTCTCGATCAGGTCTTCGTCACCGACGTAGGTGGCTCCGGCTTCCTCAGCTTCTTTGGCTTTCTCGCCCTTGGCGAACACCAGAATCCGCTTATCGGCGCGAAACTGATGCGGAAGCACCAGGGTGTCGCGCACATTGACGCTCTTCTTGAGATTGAGCTTCAGCGAAAGCTCGATCGTTTCATCGAAGTTCGCGAACGAAATCTCTTTCACGAGCTCCACAGCTTCCTGGGGTGCGTAGAGGTGTTCGCGGTTCACCTTCTCGTACGCCGCTCGGTACTTCTTGCCACGCTTCATGCCGACGCCTCCGTTTCAACACCCATACTGCGGGCGGTGCCGGCGACGATCTTCATCGCGGCTTCGAGATCCTTGGCGTTGAGATCCGGCATCTTGGTCTCGGCGATCTCCTTCAGCTGCGCGTTCGTGAGCTTACCTACCTTCACGCGCCGAGGCTCGGCCGACGCCGTCTCGATTCCAAGCGCTTTCTTGATCAACACCGCCGCAGGAGGCGTCTTGGTGATGAACGTGAAGCTCTTATCCTGATACACCGTGATCACGACGGGAATGAGCAAGCCGGGCTCGTAATTCTTCGTCGCGTCGTTGAACTGCTGAACGAACTGCGGTGCACTCACGCCGTGCGGCCCGAGCGCCGGCCCGACGGGCGGCGCCGGCGTCGCCTTCCCCGCAGGCACCTGCAGCTTGATCAGCGCTGCAACCTTCTTCTTTGCCATACTGTAACTCCGTTGGTGGTAATAGCGTTGCCGTCGCGCCCGCGACCGACAACTCCCAGTGTGAACCCGATACACCCACTCGGCGGGCGCCGAGATCGAGCGTGTTAGATCTTTTCAACCTGGAGGAAGTCAATCTCCACAGGGGTGGACCGCCCGAAGATACCCACCATCACGCGGAGTTTGCCTTTCTCAAGATTGACTTCTTCAACCGTACCGGTAAACGACTCAAACGGTCCTTCGATAATTCGAACCGTCTCGCCGATTACAAACTTCTGCTTAGGTCGCAGATTCTGATCGCCCTTTATCTCGCCCGATTTCTGGAGAATCTCACGCGCTTCCTCGGAGGAGATCGGCTGAGGCTTCATGCCGGGACCGGCGCCTACAAAGCCGGTGACGCCGTTTATCTTCTTGATTCGCGAACAGACCTGCTTCCAACCCATCTCCGGCAGGTCCATCTCCAGCAAGATATACCCGGGCAAAAACTTCTTGGAGGAAACCTTCTTCTTGCCTTCGCGTATCTCCACAACCTGCTCCGACGGCACCTTTACATCGGTAACTACGTCGTCGAGCCGGCCCTCGTCCATCATAACCCGGATCGTTTTCTCGATCTTGTTCTCATACCCCGAGTAGGTATGCAGAACGTACCAGCTTTTCGCCATAATTGCCTTTCACCCGTCGCGGTGTCCGTCAGCAAGGCCGCACGAGACCAGCCATACGACTACGAACTAGAAAATGAAGTCTACTGCGGAGAGGAGCAGAAAATCGGCCAAACCGAGAATGGCTGCAAATATGGCAACCGAAACCAACACCACCTTGGTATTGGAGACTACTTCGTCACGCCCCGGCCAAATGACTTTTTTGAGCTCAGCGTAGCTATCTTTAAAAAACGTCGCGATCCGTTTCATTCATGCCCCCGCAGGTTTTGCATGGAAAAACAGGCCAGGTAGGATTCGAACCTACAACATCCGGTTTTGGAGACCGGCGCTCTAGCCGTTGGAGCTACTGGCCTATGATTTACTTCACCTTTGTTTCTTTATGCAGCGTATGCTTTCGCTCAAAGCGACAATACTTCTTGAGCTCAAGCTTACCCTGCATGTTGCGCTTGTTCTTCTTGGTGGTGTAGTTGCGGCGTTTACAGCTCTCGCATTGCAACGCGATCAACTCAACTACTTTCCCTTTTGCTTTGTTTCCTGCCATTGATTTCTCCTGACAACGCCGCCGGTAACGCGCTAGTATACAGAAGCACACAGTGCGATGTCAACCACGGTGCACCGCCGCTTGGGAGAGCCCCCGACCGGACTTGAACCGGTGACCCCATCCTTACCATGGATGTGCTCTACCGACTGAGCTACAGGGGCGCGTGTATGTGGGCGAACAGTATCAAAGCGTCTCGATTTGGTCAACACCGCGGTCGGTAGTTGCGGTCGGTAGTTTGCCGTGGCTTTTGGGGTCACACGAACTCGCTGCGCAACTGCCGCACCCAATGCTCGATACGCTCGGCGCTGAGTTCGGCCTGATTGTCTTCGTCGATCACAACTCCGAGAAACCTTCCGTCGCGCACCGAGTTCGAGGCGCTGAACGCGTACTTGCGCACCTCGGTGCGCCCGACGAGCACGGCACCGCCGGCGGTGAGCTCATCGGCGAGCACGCCCATCCAGCCCGCGAAGGTCTCGGGGTAGTTCTGCTGATCTCCGAGCGCCAACAGAGCAACACGCTTCTCGGCGAGGTCCAACCGCCGAAGCGCAGGGAGAAAACGCTCCCAGTCGTCCTGCAACTCGCCGGTTCCCCAGGTTGAGGCGGCAAACACGAGGTTGCGGTACGCCGAGACGCGGTCTGCAGGCGTCTCCGAGACATCGTAGAGGTCCGCATCCTCTTCCCCGAATGCGCGGCGCAGTCGAGTCGCGACGTCCCGCGTATTACCGGTCGAGGAGCCATAGAATATACCTACCTTGTCCACCGATACCACCTCAGCCGGAGTTGAGTCTCTGCGTTATTGGATGACTTATACGATACTCAAACCCGGTGAGGGTGTCAATTATGCGTTGGGGTGCTCCCCGGCGGAGTGCTCCCCGGCGGAGTGCTCCGGAGCGCCTCGATGAGCTCCTCCGCGACCGCATCGGCACGCTCGTTGGCGACCTGGCAGGTTCCTGCCGAAGCATGTCCGCCTCCGCCATACCGGAGCATGAGATCGCCGATATTCACCGGGCAGGTTCTGTTGAAGATCGATTTTCCAAGAGTGAAGACCGTGTTCTGTTTTCTGAAACCCCAGATTACCTGGATCGAGACGTTCGTTTCGGGAAACAGAGCGTACTTGATGAAGCGGTTACCGGCGTAAACCACCTCCTGGCTACGCATATCCACCATCAACACATTGCCCTCTACCCGGGCGCATTCCTGTAACTGCCGCTTGAAGAGCTCTTCGTGCTCGAAATAGAGCTTCACGCGCTCGGCCACGTCCTCGGCGCGCAGGATTTCCTCAATCGGAAGCTCACGACAGTACTCGATGAGGTCCATCATGAGTTGATAGTTCGAGATGCGGAAGTTCTTGAACCGGCCCAGTCCGGTACGCGCATCCATTATGAAGTTAATGAGGTCCCACCGCTCAGGGTTGAGCACCTCGTCCTTGGTGAACGACGCACTGTCGCCTTTATCGACCGCTTCCATCATCTCGGTTGAGATGTTCTTGAATGTATCGGCCCCGCCGAAATGCTCGTACACTACGCGTGCCGCCGACGGTGCTTGGGGGTCGTTGATGTAGTTATCGTGCCGACCGGCGCGAACCATCTCGGAGTGATGGTGATCGAACGCAAGATACACGCCCTCGACGTACGGCAGATTGGTGATGATGTCGTTCTCTGTGATCGTAATCAAGCCGTCCTGCATATCCTTAGGATGGACAAACTTGATTTCATCAATTAATCCGAGCTCCTTGAGCAATACCGCGCAGACAAGGCCGTCGAAATCGCTGCGGGTTATGAGTCGGCACCCCGTCGGCTGCTCCGCGTTGTACTCGGCCGTGGACATGCACCCTCCTGCAAACAGCGGTCATGTTACTTGATCTCGTCGGTTGTGCATAGTATATAAGAAATAACCATGATAAGAAGAGCCGCGACTCGTTACGACACGCTTATCCTCGCCGCGGACGTCGGCGGCACCAATACCAGTATCGCGATCGTGGGCACCGGCGCCGGCCGATTTGAGATCGTCGCGCGCTACCGAACCTCCACGCCCCGGCTCGGGTGCTTCGAGGACGGGTTACGCGAGGCGCTGAGCTCGTTCCGCGCCGAGCTGAACCTGCGCGAGCTCGCGTTGTGCTGCGTGAGCGCCGCGGGCCCGGTTGTCGGCGACGAGTGTCGCCTTACGAACGTTCCATGGGCGATACGGCGCTCCGAGCTCGAACGCGTGACCGGCGTGAACTCCTATCTCGTGAACGACTTCACCGCGATCAGCTATGCAGTCCCGTTACTCGCCCCAGACAACCCCGAGCAGGTAACTCGCTTGCCGGTGCCCGGCGCCCCCGGCGCGTCTTCATCCAACCCGGCGCCGGGCTTCGTTTCGGGGCAGGACGGCATAGCGGCCGTGATAGGCGCCGGGACCGGCCTCGGCGTCGGGTTCGTGGTGCACGAACGCGGCGAGTTTCGCGCCTGGCCGTCCGAAGGCGGACACACCGATCTCGCCCCCTACGACGACCGCAGCGACGCGTTGGTAGCGTATCTGCGACGCGAGCTCGGCGGACGGCCCGACTGGGAGCACGCGGTCTCGGGCACCGGAATCGCGAATCTGTTTGCGTTTCTCAGGCGACATGAGTTCGCCGAGCACCGCTCCGACGCGCTCGACCGTATCGAGGCCGCACCGTCGCGCGAGCGGGCCGCGCTCATATCCGAGGCTGCCGACCATGATCCATTGTGCCGTGCCACGATCGAGTTCTTCGTGGAGCTGTACGCGCGCGCTGCATCCGGGGTTGCGCTACAGCTGCTTCCGAGCGCGGGTGTTTACCTTGCGGGTGGCATCGCGCCGAAGAATCAACGATTCTTCATAGAGGACGACCGCTTTATGCGAAGCTTCTCGGCAACCTACCAAAGCGGGTTGCGCGAGATCCTCTCCGCGACCCCGGTCGCTATCATCAACGATTACGAGATCTCGCTGTACGGAGCAGCGCACGCCGGCACGGTGCTCGACCGTAGACCCGACCG
>PUOW01000451.1 GCA_003552185.1 Spirochaetaceae bacterium | reverse complement strand
GCCCCGCGGCCCGCCCCTCGGTGGGGCACGAGTTCGGTAGATGGGTGCTTCATGGCTGCACACCTCCTTCTACCTATCTAATACCGCCTCTGTTTTCATGGTGCTTCGCTTAACCGCGAAACTAGCGGCCAAGGCCAACACGCTACGGGGCAGTTCACGCGCGCTTGTCTAACTGAGTTTTCACGGTCTATGATGTGTGCACCACAACCATGAATACACGTATTTTGTTCCGTTCGGTTTTCGCGGTGTTCGTGATGGTTCTTCTCGGACTCGGCGGGTGTGCATTGATGCCCGATCCGGACGAGCCGCCCGAGGCTCCGCCGGAAGAGCCCGAGGTTGTTGAAGAGCCGGAGCCGGTCGAGGAAGCGTACCAAAGCATCAGTCTTTTTGTGGCTACCGGAGATGCTGAAGCTGCTCTCGAAGAGTATCAGCGCGCCGAGATCGAGGATCCGGAGGATCCCGATACGCTCGTACTACTCGCGCAGTTATTGACCGCTGCGGGTTTGGTGGAGGAAGCGCAACAGACGCTCGATGAGGTGCTCGCGTCGGATCCCGAGAATCTGGACGCGTTGTATCACTCGGCGCTGCTCGCCGGCTTTCGCGGCGACCGGGAAGAGCAGGAAGCGCAACTAACCGCACTGGTGGAGCGCCGGCCGGAAGAAGCCCGTGCGCACGCGGCGCTCGGGGAGCTTCATATGGAGCGCGAACAGTACGACGAGGCGCGTGCCGCATTTGAGGCCGGGCTCGAGCAAGACGAAGAAGAGTTCGTGGCGCTGCGCGGGCTCGGTAACGTGTTGCTTCGACAGGAAGAGTACGAAGAGGCTGAAGGTGTGCTTACGCGCGCGATCGAGCGTGAGCCTGAGTTCCCGTTTTCTTACGTCGACCGCAGTCGTGCACGGCTGCGCGTCGGTGATCCTGCCGGGGCCGAGCAAGACTTGACCGAAGCAATTGAGCTTGAGCCCGAGTATGCGTGGAACTATCTCGACCGCGGGCGTATTCGAGCGCAGCGGGGGCAACTCGAACCGGCGAAGGAAGACTTCAACCGCGCAATCGAGCTCGAGCCGGACATCTTCATGTTTTACGTTCACCGTGCCCGCGTGCACGACTCGCTCGGCGAGGTCGAGGAGGCGGTTGAGGATTATCGTACCGCGTTTGAGATGCGGCCCGACTACCACGAAGGCTATGCGCATTTCGCGAGCTTGTTGTACCTCACCGGAGAGTTCGATGACGCCGCCGAGTACTTTGCGAAGGCATACCGGGAGAACCGGGATTTTCACGAGTATATGCTGCTCGCTGCGTTGTCCTGGAAAGAGGCCGAAGACGAGCAACAGGCTCGGCAGTATGTGCGCGAGCACCTCGACCGCATTAGCCGTGACCACGTCTTCTACGACGTCGCACGCTTCTACATGACTCCGTCTAACGAGGGAAATCTGCTTCGCCGCATTCAGAACATCAGTGATGAATACACCAAGGCGCAGGCGAGATTTTTCGTCGCGGCTCAGTACGAGCTTCTCGGTAGAACGCGCAGTGCGCGTGAGCTGTATCGTCAGGCCGGCGATTTTACCGGGGGCGGCATGATAGAGACACGACTCGCCGAGCACAATCTCGAGCGCGATAGGTCGCGATAGGTACAGTGGTATGAAAGGGGTGCAGGAACTGATCTCCAGCCTCGACCGTAAGCGCCAGATCGTGATACAGGCGCATGACTTTCCGGACCACGACGCGGTCGCAAGCGCGTACGGGCTCGCCTATCTGCTCGAGCTCAACGAGATCCGGGCGTTTTTGAGCTACGGAGGCGAGATCCAGAGTCAGTCGCTCAGCGAGGCGATTCGGGTGCTGGAGATTCCGATCGTGCCGAGCGCGAAGTTGATGCCGGCCCACGATGCACAGATCATCGTGGTCGACGGCTTTGCCGGAAACAAAAACATGACCGGCATGCCGGGCGAAGTGGTGGGGGTGATCGATCATCATACGCCGCCGACCGAGCCCGACTGTCGATACTGGGATATACGAGAGCACTACGGCGCGTGCTCTACGATCATCTACGAGTACTACAAGATCGCGACCGCCGAGATGACTCCCTCGGTCGCGACGGCGCTGCTGATGGGGTTGATGATGGACACCGCGTTCATGACGCGCGGGGTGTCTAAGATCGACCTCGAGGCGTTCTCGACGCTGTTCTTCCAGGGAGACTGGAAGACCGGAAGCCGCTTGCTCAAGAATTCGCTTTCGCTGCGTGATCTCGGGGTGTTCCGCGAGGCGATCAACTCCTGTATCGTCGCCGAAGACTTCTGCTTCCTGCTGATTCAGAAGGAATGCAGCCCCGAGGTCATGGCGCTGGTCGCCGATTTCTTTCTCGGGCTGCGCGAGGTACAGTTCGTGGTGGTGGTTGCGCCCGACCGCGAGGAGTACCGTCTTTCGGTGCGCAGCGAGG
Source organism: Spirochaetaceae bacterium (assembly GCA_003552185.1). Taxonomy (GTDB): domain Bacteria; phylum Spirochaetota; class Spirochaetia; order DSM-27196; family SLAA01; genus B1Sed10-166. The sequence goes on along the minus strand of PUOW01000451.1, from coordinate 6,000 downwards.
ACGCTGCGCGTGCGAGCGATGTCGTGATCAAGCTTGCGCTCGAGGGTATCGGAGCCGGCGGCGGGCATATTCACATGGGCGGTGGCAGTATTCCGCACGACTTATTTCCGGGCGAGGAGGGGCTGCGTCGTCGCTTCATGACCGCCCTCGGGATGGATTAACCGAATGCATTCAACAGAACAACGAACACCTTCGCAGGACGTCACCGAGCTCATGCTCGGCGGGCGCCGCTTCACGATACTCGGCACTGCGCACGTTTCGCAGGCGAGCGTTGACTCGGTTCGCGAGCTTATCGCCGCCGAACGGCCGGACCGAGTCTGCGTCGAGATCGACACGGGGCGCTATAACTCCTTGACCGACCCCGATGCATGGCGAAAGCTCGATATCTTTCGAGTGTTGCGCGAGCGCAAGGGCTTTCTCTTGCTCGGAAACCTGGTTTTGGCGTCGTTTCAGAAGCGGCTCGGACTCGACCTCGGAGTGAAGCCGGGCGCCGAGATGCTCGCCGCGATCGAGGCCTCCGAGGAGCTCGAGATTCCGTACTCGTTCTGCGACCGCGAGATTCAAACCACGTTGCGGCGGGCATGGCGGAACTCAAGTCTCTGGGGCAAGAACAAGATGCTCGCGGCACTGCTGGCCTCGGTGTTCTCGGGCGAGAAGCTCGATGAGGCCGAGATCGAGGCGCTTAAGAACAAGAACGCGCTCGAAGGTATGATGCAGGAGCTCTCGGAGTATCTGCCCGGTGCCAAGACGGTCTTGATCGATGAGCGCGATCACTATCTTGCGGCGAATATCTACAAGAGCGTCGGCGAGCATGTCGTAGCGGTGATCGGTGCCGGACACCTTCCCGGGGTGGTTCGAAAGCTCGAGCAGTTTGCGGCTGCCGAGGAGTCACCCGACACCGAGGATCTCGACCACGTTCCGCCCCCGAAGGTGTGGGCGCGGGCCCTGCCGTATCTGCTGCCGGCGGTTATCGTTGGGCTCATTGCGTACGGCTTCGTGCAGGGGGGCTTCGCCGGCGGTATGCGTTCGCTCGGTATGTGGATCATAGTCAACGGTACGCTTTCGGCGCTGGGTGCCGCGGCGGCGCTCGCGCACCCGCTTACCGTGGTCGGCTCGTTTTTGGCGGCCCCGTTTACCTCGATGAATCCCACAATCGGGGTAGGGTTCGTGAGCGCTGCGCTGGAGGCGTGGCTCAGAAAGCCGCGCGTCGATGATTTCGAGCGCTTGCAAACCGATATTGCGCAGCTTCGGGGCTTCTTTCGAAATCGCTTTACCAGGATCCTGCTGGTGTTTCTGTTTGCCACGATCGGCAGCGCGATCGGCACCTTCATCGCGATCCCGCTCTTGTTTCCGGGCGCCGGCGCATAGCTAACTGCGGCCGAACACACCGGCGGTCGGCGGTATCATGGGGTGCCGGGCGCCGGGGCGTCGGTCAGCCGGCGGCGCGGCCGAACACCGCCTCGATGCAGTCGCGCAGGCTCTCAACGGTATGCGTCTTTTCGTGGTGCGCCTCGTTCGCGCCGCCGCCGCCCTTAACGGGCGGCCCGTAGAAGCGCCCGTAGCCGAGCTCGCGGGCGGTCTTCGCGCGGCGCTCGATAAGACGTACCGGCCGAACCTCACCGGCGAGGCTGAGCTCGCCTGCGACGATAACGCCCGGCGGGACCGGGCGCTCGGTCCGCGCCGAATACAACGCAACCGCGAGCGGAAGCTCTACACCGACCTCTCCGATCCTGATGCCGCCGGCGACGTTCACGTAGATGTCTTGGTCGCTGAACCCAATACCGAGGTGGCGCTCGAGTACCGCCGCCACGCGTGAAACGCGCCCGGAGTCGATGCGGTCCGAGAACACGCGCGAGACGCCGCCCTTGGCAGGCACGGTCAGCGCCTGGAGCTCCACAAGAAGAATGCGAGTCCCCTCAAACACCGGTGCAGCCGCGATGCCGGCCGGAACCGGGGCGGTGCGCCGCACCAAGAAGATCGTGGCCGGGTCGAGCACCTCCTGAAGGCCGCGCTCCTCCATCGCGAACAAACCGATCTCCTCGATCGCGCCGAAGCGGTTCTTGGCGGCGCGCAGGAAACGCAGTTCGTTGTCGGTGTGTTCGAAGTGCAGTACCGCATCGACGATGTGCTCCAAGAGCTTCGGTCCGGCGATGCTGCCCTCCTTGGTGACATGCGCAACCATCAGCAGCACCGCGCCGCTGCGACGCGCCCAGTCGGTGAGCTCCTGCGCGCAGGCGCGAACCTGCGTCACGCCGCCGGCTATCCCGCCGAGCTCGGCCGCAAACAGCGTCTGCACCGAGTCGACGATCACGAGCTGGGGCTTCTGCTCCGCGAGCAGCGCCTCGATGCGGCCGAGCTCGGTCTCGGCGGCTACCCGGATGCGGGCTGCGCGCAACCCGAGCCGCTCTGCGCGCAGGGCGATCTGGCGCGGCGACTCTTCGCCGCTGAGGTACAGCGTCGAGAGCTCCGCTGCCGCCGCGGCCTGCAGCATCAGCGTCGATTTTCCGATTCCGGGCTCACCCCCGATCACGACCGCGGCGCCCGGAACAAACCCACCGCCGAGGACGCGGTTGAGCTCGCCGATGCCGCTCGAGACGCGTTCCGGCGCCCGGCCCTCGAGTTCGTGCAACCACACGACCTCGGCGGCCTCGGAGCCGGCCGAAGCGTCGCCGTCGCCGGATCCAAACTCGCCCCGCAACGCGCCACCGCGGCCGCGCGGGGCGCCGCCGGCGGAGTCTCGGCCGCCGTCGGCGGCCCTGCTGCGGGCACTCCGCCCACCGCCGGCCGAGCCACGCGCCGCGGCCGGCGTGTATTGTTCAAAGGTGTTCCAGGCTTCGCATTCGGGGCACCGCCCCAGCCACTTCAGGCTTTCGTAACCGCAGGCGCTGCAGCGGTAGCGGTCGGCCGGGGCGCGTGCCATCGAGGTCGTCCTTCGCCCGACTAGTAGAGCCGCCGTGCGAGTATCACGCCGTCGATCTGCGCGATATGCTCGACCGTGCTGTCGGGGATGTGCTTGTCGATATCGATGATGTTGTAGGCCAGCTCGCCCCGATGGCGGTTGAGGAAATCCTCGATATTCACCGAGTCCTTCGCAAGCAGCGAGGTAATCTGGCCGATCATGTTCGGCACGTTCCGATTTGCGACGATCAGGCGGTGTAGTCCGGGTGTGGGCTCCATGTAACAGTCCGGGAAGTTGACCGAGTTCACGGTGTTTCCGTACTCGAGAAAATCAGCGATCTGCTGTGTCGCCATGACGGCGCAGTTGTCCTCGGACTCGGGGGTGCTCGCGCCGAGGTGCGGAATCGGGACGACGCCGGGCTTTCCAACCACGGTATCGGTCGGGAAGTCGGTCACGTAGCAGGCCACCTTCTTGTTGTGAACAGCCTTCAAGAGCTCAGGCTCGTTCACGAGCCCGTCGCGCGCAAAGTTGAGGATGCGAACGCCGTTCTTGCACTGCTTGAGCTCCTCGGCGCCGATGAGGTTGCGCGTGTTGTCGGTCAACGGCGCGTGTAGCGTGAGGTAATCCGACATTCCGAGTAGCTCGTCGAGCGAGTTTGCTCGTTGCACCGTACGCGAAAGCCCCCAAGCCGCCTGTACCGAGATGTAAGGGTCGTACCCAACGACCTGCATCCCGAGCGCGGTCGCGGCGTTGGCGACCATAACGCCGATCGCGCCGAGCCCGATTACACCGAGCGTCTTGCCTTGGATCTCCGGGCCGGCGAAGCGACTTTTTTCCTGCTCGACGAGCGTCTTGATCTCGGAGCCGCGGTCTGCAATAGAGTTCACCCACGCGACGCCTTCGGCGATCTGACGCGAGGACAACAGCAGCCCGGCGATGACAAGCTCCTTTACGCCGTTGGCGTTTGCACCCGGCGTGTTGAACACAACGACTCCCTGCTCGGTGCAACGCTCAACCGGGATGTTGTTCACCCCGGCACCCGCGCGTGCAATTGCCTTAAGACTCTCCGGCAGCTCCATCTCGTGCATCTTGGCGCTGCGCACCACGATCGCGTCCGGAGTCTCGACCTCGCTGCCGTACTCGTACCCGCGGTCCGCCAGGTTCTTGAGGCCGACCGGGGCGATGTTGTTCAAGGTCTTGATTCGAAACATAGTGTTACTCCTTCGATGTTTCACTTGCGGCGTTTGAACTCTTTGGCTCTACACTTCTTGGCTCCACAATGGAGAGATGCAGCTCCTCGAGCTGCGCGGGATCCACCTCGGTCGGCGAATCGTCCATCGGCGAAACGCCGACGGTGTTCTTTGGAAACGCGATTACTTCTCGTATGGTGCTCTCGCCGGCCATCAGCATCACCAAACGGTCGAGCCCCGGTGCGATACCCCCATGCGGCGGGGCGCCGTACTTAAAGGCCTCGAGTAGGAAGCCGAAGCGACGCTCGGCTTCCTCGAGCGAGAATCCGACGATCGAAAAGATGCGTTTCTGAAGCTCGGGGTCATGGATACGAATCGAGCCTGAGGCAAGCTCGAAGCCGTTACAGACGAGGTCGTAGAGGTCGCCCTTGACCGCACCGGGGTCCTGCTCGAGCGTATCGAGATACTCCTCGCGCGGCATGCTGAAGAGGTGATGCGCCGCCTCCCATTTCTCATCGTCCTCGTTCCACTCGAACAGCGGGAAATCGATGATCCAACAGAAACGGAACTTCGCGGGGTCGGCGAGACCCATCTCGCGTCCGAGCTTCGTTCGAACCGCACCGAGCGCGGTGCAAGCCGTTTTCCAGGAGTCGCCCACAAACAACAGTAGGTCGCCCTCCGTGGCGCCGAGCTCCTCGAGGATGCGGTCGGCGATCGCGGTGTAGAAACGCGACACACCTCCGTCGAGTCCCGACTCGGTGACCTTCATCCACGCCAGGCCCTTGGCGCCGTAGATCTTGGCCTGCTGCTCGAGCTCATCGATTTGCTTGCGCGAGTACTGCGCGGCGCCGGGCACGCGCAACGCCTTCACGACCCCGCCGTTCGCGACGGTGTCCTTGAAGACCTTGAACTCGCCCGAGGACGCAGTCTCGGAGAACTCGGTTAACTCGAGTTCAAAGCGCAGATCGGGCTTGTCGCTACCGAAACGATTCATCGCCTCATCGTAGGAAAACCGTTGAAACGGAATCTCGAGCTCGTACCCGAGCGCCTTGCGAAAGACGTGTGCGAACAGCCCCTCGGTCAGCCGGAACACGTCCTCACGCGAGACGAAGCTCATCTCGATGTCGATCTGGGTGTGCTCCGGCTGGCGATCGCCGCGCGCATCCTCATCACGGAAACAATGGGGAAGCTGGAAGTAGCGATCGAATCCTGAGACCATCAGTATTTGCTTGAAAAGCTGCGGCGACTGCGGCATCGCGTAGAACTTTCCGGGGTGCAGCCTCGACGGAACCAAGAAGTCGCGCGCACCTTCCGGCGTAGATCTGATCATGGTCGGCGTCTCGATCTCGTAGAAGTTCTGCTCGTGCATATACTCGCGCACGCGAAACAGTACCTCGTGTCGCAGCTGTATCTTGCGTTGCATAGAGAACGAACGGAGATCGAGATAGCGGTACTTCAGGCGCAGGTCTTCGCGAGCGTCGCTGCGCTCGTCTATCATGAACGGCAGGGTGTCGCACCGTGAGAGGATCGCGATCTCCTGCGCCGCGACCTCAACCGTGCCGGTAGACATCTCGGGGTTGACCATGTTGTCGGGGCGCTTCCGCACCACTCCGCGTACCGCGATGCAGTACTCGAACTTCAACTGCTCAGCCGGCGTACGGGCCTCAGGCGCCGCGTCCTCATCGATTACGATCTGCGTAATCCCGTAGCGGTCGCGCAGGTCGATGAAATGCACGCCGCCATGATTGCGGTTTCGATGTACCCAGCCGTTCAGCACTACCTCGCTCTCGAGGTGCTCAGACGATAGCTCTCCACAGGTAACGGTTCGCTTTAAGTGTTCCATTGAGACAAAAACTATCGGATTAGGGCCGGAAGCGCAACTGCCGCTTCGGCGTCTTTCGTCAACGGTGC
>PUOW01000397.1 GCA_003552185.1 Spirochaetaceae bacterium | reverse complement strand
CCTTTGCTCCCGCCTTTCTCATCGGTGCTGCCGGCTTCCTTGATCAAGCGTGCGACGTGCTTAATCCCTTCGTCGATCTGAGGCTTGAAGAGATAGCCGATCACGATGCCCAACAGTAACCAAAAAATCATGCAGTAGCCTCCTTAGTTGCCCGCCTCTTTCTCTTTTGAGCCTCCGCCGGATGATCCGCCGGCTTTGGAGGTGTCTTTCTCGATCTTGACCTTAACGCCGGGTTGCCCCGAGACCTCTTCACGCGGCGGGATGATCACGCGCAGGATGCCGTTCTTGTAGGTTGCGCGGGTTCGCTCGCGGTCGAACTTGTCCTCGGGAACGTAGTAGCGCTGCCCGTTGATGTTCTTGTACTTCAAGCGCTTCTTGAAGTACTTCACCTCTTCGCCGGGCTCGAGCCGCTCGGCGCCCTCGACCGTGAGGAACATATACTCGCCCTTGAACTCGAGCGAGATGTCTTCTTCCGAGAATCCGGCCAGAGCGAACTCGAAGGCGAGCGTTTTGTCGGCCTTCATGTAGATGTTGCTCGGCGGAAACGAGTAGGCCGGGTAGAAATCGCGAATGTCTCCGAGATTGAACGCCTTCCCGCGCGGGCTGTAATCCATGCTGCTTTGCAGTTGCGAGCGGAAATCCTCGGCTGCCTCGAAGATCTCATCCATAATGCGACCGATGTCGAGAAACTCATGCGTCTTCATAGCGCACCTCTTTAGTATGGCGGCCGTATATGCGCCGCCGTGATTCGCTTTCCCATACGAGAAAGCCGCGTACGCCGACCGATCGGCCCGACGTACCGGGACCTTTATGGCTCCTGGTATCATAATAACGGTCTGCAGCGATCTCGGCCAGTGTGTTTTCGCACAGGACTCCTTTCGGTAGCCTGTCGGGAGCCACGGGTTAATCAATTGTTCGGCATCTGGTAGAATCAGCGCCCAACGAAAAGGAGTGTGCGGTGGGTTTACGTGTGCTGTATCTCGGCGAGATCGTCGGGAAGGCGGGAGTGTATTGTGTGAAATCGGCGCTGAGCCGAGTGCGGTCGGACCACAAGATCGACGCGGTGGTCGCGAACGCCGACGGAGCCACCGGCGGGTTCGGCCTCGGGAAGAACCATTCGATCTATCTGCGAAAGCTCGGGATCGATGTGCTCACCGGCGGCGATCAGATTTACTACAAGAAAGACATGGTAACGCATATCGAGACCGCCCCGTATATTCTGCGCCCCGCAAACTTCCCCCCGGGTACTCCCGGCCGCGGGTGGCGGTACTACAACTTCGGCGAGCACAAGCTTGCGGTGATCAGTCTGCTCGGGCAGTCGGGATTCGAGCGCGTGCACGTCAGTAATCCGTTCACGTTCCTGCCGGAGATCGTCTCGCGTCTCAAAAACGAGACGAACACGATTCTGCTCGATTTCCACGCCTCCACAACCGCCGAGAAGTACACGATGTTCCATCACGCGGCCGGAACGGTCTCGGCGATCTGCGGCAGCGGGCAGCGCGTGATGACCGCCGACGCCACGATCATGGAGGGAAAAACCGCGGTGATCTGCGACGCGGGCCGAACCGGTAGCCTCTGTAGCGTCGGAGGGCTCGAGCCCGACGGCGAGATTCGGCAGTTCCTCAGCGCAATCCCGGAGCGCTCCGGCGAGGCGTGGGCCGAGCTCGAGTTGCAAGGGGTTGTGCTCGAGTTCGACGACGACGGATGCGCAACCTCGATCGAGTCGCTGCGCGAGGCCTGCCCCGACCCGCCCCCTTCCGAGCGTTCCGAGAACTCAAATCGCTGAGATGCTCGGCTCGGGGTACTCAAATACCCTGCTGAAGCTGCGTATCAGCGCCGCTTTCGTTTCGGCGAGATCCTGCCGCCGGCCGAGCAGGCGCTCTAGTGAGGTCTGGCCGCCGGCGGTGATTCCGCACGGAACGATCCAGCCGAAGTGATCGAGGTTGGTGTTTACATTGAACGCAAAGCCGTGCAGCGTGGTGTGATTCTTGATCGCGATGCCGACCGCGGTGATCTTATCGGGCCCTACCCAGACGCCACGGTGTTCGTCGTCGCGCCGCGCCTCGATCCGGTACTCGGTTTCAAGCAGATCGATGAAAACCTGCTCGAGATCGGACACAAAGCGTTTGATGCTGCGCGCGCGGTGCTTCAAGTTGATCACGACGTATCCCACGATCTGCCCCGGGCCGTGGTAGGTTGCCTCGCCGCCGCGCTCGATCCGGTGGATCTCCACGCCTTCACGCGCGAGCGCTTCCGGCGTTGCCAGTACGTGGTGTTCCGGGGCGCTTTTGCCCATCGTGATTACCGGGGGGTGTTCGAGCAGTAAGAGTTGATCCGGGATGCGGTCTTCGGAGCGCTCGCGGTTGAGCCGTCGTTGGAGCTCGAGCGCCTCCTGGTATCCGATGCGGCCGAGGTCACGAACCTCGAGTTGCTTCTCAGGAGGGGCTCTGCGAGCGCCGGTCGCTTCAGCGTCTGCCGGATCTTCCGGCGGATCTATAGTCATGCGGTGCTCGTCCTCAGTGTTGCTTTCGATACTCTTTTGCAAGCCGTGAGAGCTCGGCGGCCATCTCGCTCAACCCAAACTGGTGTCGGATAAACCCGTGGTCCATCGCGACCTTCGGCATGCCGTAGACCACGCTCGAGTCCTTGTCTTGCGCCACCGTGAGGCCGCCGCGGCGGTAGATTTCTCCGATCTGCGCGGCGCCGTCCTTCCCCATCCCGGTCATGATCACCGCCATCGCGTGGTTGCCGTAGGCGTGCGCGATAGACTCGAACAGGACGTCGACCGAGGGGCGGTGCCCGTTGCACGGCGGGCCGTCGTCGATGCGCACCACGTTCGCAAGCCGGCGCCGCTCCACGAGCATGTGGCGGTTTCCCGGCGCGATCAGAACCCGTCCCGGCTTGAGCAGGTCGCCGTCGGCCGCCTCGCGCACCTCGAGCGGACAGACGCGGTCGAGACTCTTTGCAAACTCGGCGGTGAAGCCTTCCGGCATGTGCTGCACGATCACGATCGGCAACCCTATCTCGGCATCGATCTCGGCCATGATGCGCCGCAGGGCGTTCGGCCCACCGGTCGAGATACCGATCGCGATCAGCTCCAGCGCGGTCGGCTCGGCCTTCGGTACGATGCGCTCGGTGGTGATTCGTGGCGTCGTTTCGCGCGAACCGCCGAGGCCGTCGCTCTGAAACTGCCGACCGGGCGCGGGCGTGGGCGCGGGCTCGGTGGCCGGGGCGTCGGCCGCGGCGGCCGCGCCGGCTGCGGCACGAGCGCCGGCGGCGGATACCTCCGCATCGCCGAGCGTGTCGGCCTCACTGTCGGGGCTGCCGTCGCGCCCGGCATCATGGCGGCGTGCTTCGGCCGGCGGCGGCGGCTCGTCGCTGCGTTTCCGGAGATAGGCGCCGCCGTACGCGCGCACTTGCGCCACGAGCTGACCGCCGACCGATTGGATGTCCTCGGAGATGGCGCCGGACGGCTTGAGGATGAAGTCGCTGGCCCCCAGGGTGAGCGCCTCCATCGTGACTTTGGCCCCCTTGGTTACTACCGACGACAACACGATTACCGGCACCTCGATGCCGCGTTTACGCCGTTCGCCGAGGAACTCGAGCCCGTTCATCTCCGGCATCTCGATGTCGAGCACTACACAGTCGGGCCTCATGCGCTCGATTTTCTGGAGCGCGAACTTTCCGTTCATCGCGGTGCCGCAGACCGTGATGTCGGGGGCGGACTCCAGGATTCGCGAAACGAGATTGCGCATCAGGGCCGAGTCGTCGACCACCAAAACCGAAAGCGGACGCGAGCTCACGTTGTTCCTCCCGCCGACTGTGTGGTTTTGCGATAGAGACAGGCCCAGTCGGTCTTCAGAAACTCAAAGCGCGTGTTCATCCCGAACAACGACTCGGAATGCCCGATGAACAAAAACGAGTACGGCCCCATGACGTCCCAGAAGCGATTGACGGCAGCCTTCTGTGCTGCTTCATCGAAATAGATCAGCACGTTGCGGCAGAACACCACGTCGAGGTTTCGCAGTCCGCTGTCGTGCTTGAGATTGTGATAGTCGAAGGTTACGAGCTCGCGGATCTCCTCGGTGATGCGGTAGCCGCTCTCGTGTCGGTTGAAATACTTCTTGAGGTACTTTTCGGGAACGTTGCCTACCCGGCTCTCGGGGTAGTACCCTTCGCGTCCTACCATCAGCGACTTGAGACTGATATCGGAGCCCACGACCGAGATCGTGAACTCCGGCGGAAGCGTCTCTTTCATTACCATCGCGATGGTGTACGGCTCTTCACCGCTCGAGCATCCGGCGCTCCAAACCCGGATGGTGCGTTCGCCGGAGCGTTTGGCGGCAACCAACTCCGGCAACACGTAATACTCGAACGCCTCCATGTGCGCCGCGTTTCGAAAAAATCGCGTTAGATTCGTGGTGATCGAGTCCAGAAATGCGCGCATCTCCTCTTTGTCGCGGACGATGCAGCGGTGATACTCGTCGAGACTCGAGATCTTGAGCGAGCGGAGTCTTTCTTTGAGGCGGCTTTCGAGAATCGAGCGGTTTGCAACCGTGAAGTTGATACCACTCTCTTGATAAATGGTTTCGCGAAACCTCTCGAAATGTGTGTCGTTTAAAAAATCTGACATTTCGGTATGTTGAGCGGGTGCATCCGAGCGTCTCGCGCGGCCGCTCCGCGCTCGAAGTCTATTGTTTTCAGTATTCGCTGTCAAGCTTGCGAAAATCCGTGATTTCTCATGAACGCGCGATATATTGGGCGGCACATGAACGCTACCTGGATTCCCGTTAGGCCCGCAGGCGTTGCCGCCGGTCCGACGCACACCGATCCCGTTATCCTTCTTCGTGGCGTTTCCGATGATCGCGTGGTGGGTCTGCCGCTTGGCGCGGCCGAGGCCGGATCCATTGTGCTGGCTCTCGAGGGCGCGGTAAGCAACGAGCCGCAGACGCACGATCTCTTCGTCACGCTGTTCGATCTCCATGGGCTTCAGCCGCGTAACGTAATGATCTACTCCTCCGACGGCCTGCAGCGGCGAGCGCGTCTCAGCTACAGCGACCGCCACGGAAACTACAGTCTGCGGCTGCGCCCGAGCGACGCGGTCGCGCTCGCGGTTCGTATGGATGTGCCGATCTATCTGCACGTTTCGTTGTTCACCTCGGAGCACGGTGCGACGCCGGAGCGAGTTGAGGATGACGGCTACGCCTACCTACCGCTCGACGGGGCTCAAACAACGCGCGGCAATTGACAGGGGCGGTGCGGTTTACAATAATCGGTGCACATGAAGAAATACGTCTTTGTTAGCGGCGGCGTGTGCTCGAGCCTCGGCAAGGGCGTTGCAGCGGCCTCACTCGGCGCCTTGCTCGAGTGTCGCGGCTTCAATGTCCGCATGGTCAAGATAGATCCGTACATCAACGTTGATGCCGGCACCATGAGCCCGTATCAGCACGGCGAGGTGTACGTCACCGACGACGGCGCCGAGACCGATCTCGACCTCGGCAACTACGCGCGGTTCACCGCTTCGCCTCTGAGTCGCGCGAACTCGGTAACCACCGGTCAGGTCTACCAAGAAGTGATACAACGCGAGCGCGAAGGCCGTTACCTCGGGCGTACGGTGCAGGTCATCCCGCACATAACCGACCGCATCAAGCAGCGCATTCGCATGGTCGGCGATCAGCCCGAGGTCGACGTCACGATCGTGGAGATCGGCGGTACGGTCGGTGATATCGAGTCAGTGCCGTTTCTCGAGGCGGCGCGGCAGATGATTCACGAGATGGGGCACCGAAACGTGATCTCGGTTCATCTCACCTTGATACCGGAGGTAGCCGGAGGGGAGCTCAAGACCAAGCCGACGCAGCACTCGGTCAAGGAGCTGCTCGAGATCGGGATTCAGCCCGATGTGCTGCTCTGTCGTGCGCCCTATAGGCTCGAGGATGAGCTGCGGCGGAAGATCGCGCTGTTCACCAACGTGGAGTACGACGCGGTGATCTCGGCATACGATATTGAGTCGACGATCTACGAAATCCCGCTGATCTATCACAAGCAGAAGCTCGACGAAATCGTGTTGCGTAAGCTCGACCTCGAGATTCCGAAGGCCGACCTCGCCGAGTGGCAACACGTTGCTACGGTATATCGTACCGCTGAACGCACTGCGCGGATCGCCTTGGTCGGCAAGTATATCGACTTGAACGATTCGTATAAGTCGGTCGACGAGGCGTTGTTCCACGGCGGAATCGCGTCCGAGAGCCGAGTCGAGCTTGTGCGCATAGACTCAGAGCGCTTCGAGAAGGCTGAGGATCCCGCGGCGCTGCTCGCGGAGGTCGACGGCGTGCTGATCCCGGGCGGGTTCGGCAGCCGCGGCGTCAACGGGATGGTCCTGGCTGCGCACGCGGCGCGCACGCACGGAGTCCCGTACCTCGGTATCTGTCTCGGGATGCAGGTCATGGTGTTGGAGTACGCGCGCTACGTTCTCGGACTCGAGGACGCCGACAGTACCGAGTTTGCTCCGGAGTGCCGCAACCCCGTGATCAGTCTGCTCGAGGAGCAGATCGATATTAAGAACTACGGCGGAACGATGCGCCTCGGGCTGAGCGAGTCGCGCGTCCTCGAGGGCACCAGGCTGCATGAAGCATATGGTAAAACGAGCATTCGCGAGCGACATCGGCATCGCTACGAGGTTTCGAACGCATACCGGCCTCGGTTGCAGGACGCCGGGCTTATTGTGGCCGGTGTCACGCTCGACGAGGCTCTGGTGGAGGCGGTGCAATGGCCGGATCACCCCTGGGGCATAGGCGTGCAGTATCACCCCGAGTTCCTTTCAAAACCCACCCGGGCGCATCCCCTGTTTCGGGCATTTGTGGGCGTGAGTCTGCAGCGTCGCGCGGGCGCGACCACGGCGTAGCCTCGTTACGCGGAACGCCCGAGCGTGGCGCCCGGTGCGCGTGGCGACGCGCGTCCCGGCGCACGCCCCGGCGCTCGGGTCGATGTGGGCTTGCCGGGTTCGTGGTGTGGCTTGTAGTGTTCGCCGGTGTGCTCGCGGCCGGGTGCAGTCTCGATTACGGGGACGCCGCGCTCGACGAGGAGTTCGACGCTGAGCTGCCGGAGGCCGAACTGGGCGACGCGGTCGTGACCGCGGTCCGCGAGGACGGAGAGATACGCATCGTCGCTGAGCGTGTGCAGTACTTCCCGAGTAAACAGGAGCAGCGCCTCGCCGAGGTGCGCTTCGAGGAGATCTCTCGCGACGGGACGGTGGTGACCGAGGGGCGCTCGGGCCACGCGCGCATTTTCACCGACTCCGACAACGTTGAGTTCTGGGACGATGTGCGTCTGTACTCGCACGAACAGCGCGCCTGGATATACGCTGAGTTCCTGCGCTACGACCACGAGGCCCGCGTGGTGTCCGGTCGCCCCGACGAGCGCGTCTCGATCGAAAAGGACGACGGGTCGGTGGTTTCGGGACTGGGGTTCAGCGCCGAGTTGGAGCTGCGGGACATTTCGTTCGGCGCGGATGTGCGCGGCACGCTCGTATCGAGCGATGACGACGACGAGAACGACGACGAAGACCGAGGGCCATGATGAGCGTTCACGAACGGCATGCAACAAGCCGGTGGGCCGGCGACAAACGGTTTCGAACCGTGCCGGCGGCGGTCTGGGTCGTGCTGTTCTGGTTGGTGCTCGGTGCTCCTGCGCTCGAGGCGACCGAACGCTTCGAGTTCTTCGGCGACCGCACAACCGTCACCCTCACCGAGGATCGCGAGCGCACCGTGCTCGAAGGCAACGCCGGAATCCGTAGCGAGGATCTCGTGATCGAGGCCGACCGCGTCGAGATCTACGGCGCGGGATTTCGTTACGCCGTGGCGATCGGTAATGTCGAGCTGGTCGACACCAAACGTGAGTTTACGCTCAGCTCCGAACGGCTGCGCTACGATCGCGACTCGGAGAATCTGCAGGCCGAAGGCTCGGTTGTGCTCGAGGACGAACGCAACGCCATCACGGTACGCGGCGGGTTCCTCGAGTACCGCAGCGACGAGGAGCTGATGGTGGTGCAGGCGGCGGTGCGAATCTACGGCGAGGATCTCGAAACTCGATCTCAGCTCGCGCGATATCGCCGCGACACCGAGGTGCTGGAGCTCTCGGGCGTGCCGGAGGTGCGCCGCGGCGAGGACGATTATCGCGCGATGCGCATCGTGATCGATCTCGACCGCGACGAGGTCACGATGCACGGACGTGTGAGCGGAGCGATCGGCTCGCGCGCCGAGGATGAACCGGGCGAAGAAGCCGACGAGGAAGCAGCCGAGGAGCCGGCGGCCGAGGAGTCGGCGGACGAGACCGACGAGTCGGCGGCCGAGGAGTCGGCGGACGAGCCGGACGAGCCCGAGGGGGGAGCCCGGGAGTCGGGTTCGAGCGAAGCCGAGGGGAGCTCTCGTGAATAACGACCGCGGTGAGCCCGGCGCAGCGGCGCGCGCGGGGCGCGAGGAGCGCGAGG
>PUOW01000181.1 GCA_003552185.1 Spirochaetaceae bacterium | reverse complement strand
CGCCGAAACGCTACCTCGTCGTGGGGATTCGCGAGGAACTTCAAAAACCCAACCGCGTCCTTGATCTCCTCGCGATCGTAGAAGCGCACGCTTCCGACCACGCGGTACGGAATACCGGCGCGCAGAAACCCGGTCTCAAACAGGCGCGACTGCGCGTTGGTGCGATAGAGGATCGCGGTGCCGCCGGCGGTGATTGCACCGGCGTCCGACGGCGCGCCGGCCGGCGATCCGCCGCCGGGCCTCGCGCCCGCATCCTGCAGCAGACGCACGCAGAACTCCACCTCGGCATCTTGATCCGAAAGCGCCGCGAGAACCGGCGTTGGGCCGGCTTCGCGCTCCGTCCAGAGCGTTTTTCCGAGGCGGTCGGAGTTGTTGTCCACCACCGCGCCGGCGAGCGACAGGATCGGCTGCGTTGAGCGGTAGTTCTGCTCGAGCCTCACCACCTCCGTGCCCGGAAAGCGCTCGGGAAAGGTCACGATATTGCGAACCTCGGCGCCCCGGAAGCGATAGATCGATTGATCGTCGTCGCCCACCACGCAGAGGTAGGTCTGCTCGTCCGAGAGGCGGCGCAGCAGCTCGTACTGCGCAACGTTCGAGTCCTGGTATTCGTCGACCAGGATAACCCGAAAACGCGCCTGTATGCGACGGCGTACCTCGGGGTGCTCGCGTAGGAGCTCGATCGGGTAGAGAATAAGGTCGCCGAAATCGAGGTTTCCGATCTCGCGCAAGCGTTTCTCATAAGCTCGGTAGATCTCGCGGAACTCGGGGTCGCGCGACACCTGCGAGAGGTCGTCGTGTGCGCGCAGCCCGTAATCCTTGGCGCGCGAGATGACGCGCGCCCAGCGCGCAAGCACCCCGCGCTGCCGCTCGGGGTAGAGCGTCCGCAGCAAACTGACCTGATCATCGTCGTCGTAGATCGTGAACCCCGAGGGGAGTCCCAAAAGCGCTGCGTTGCGCCTCACCAGCCACGCGCCGAACGAGTGAAAGGTACGGATGAAGACATCGCCCGCCGCCGGACTCAACTCCGCGGCGCGCTCGCGCATCTCGCGCGCGGCTTTGTTGGTGAAGGTAACGGCGAGAATCGAGCTCGGGTCTACGCCGAGGCGATCGACGAGGTACGCGATCTTGACCGTGATGACACGCGTCTTGCCCGACCCGGCGCCCGCGAGAATCAAGAGGGGGCGCCCGTGATGCAACACCGCGCTGCGCTGCTGTTGGTTCAGGCTCGTTAGGTACTCGGGTAGTTCGCGGGGTGAGGCCTGCGCGGTACTCATCGCACGCTACGGCTAATAGGCGGGAATAAGCTCGAGGCGATACTGTCCGTCTGCGGTTTCGGCATAGCGGAGCGCGCCGGCGACCGGCTCACCGGGTGCGCCAAGGTCGAGCTCGGCACCGTTAACCCGAAGAAGCGTTGCGCCGGCGTTGGAGGACCAGACGCGCACCGGCGCCTCGAGGCGCTCGGCCCAACTGCGGCCGGCGGTGAAGAAGGTTTCCTCGCCTTGATCGCGTTCGTCGCCGCCCTCGCCGGCTCGATAGCGAAACAACGTGGGGGCGGTGAACTCAGCGGTGAGGTCAATCGCCTCACGCTCCGAACGGGTTGCGATCTCGAGCACCTCGCGCTCGCGCTCCGCAACAGTGGTACTTCCGATCGCGTCACCGAGCTCACCGGTGTCCGCGGTGTCCGCGGTTTGTGTCGAGGGCTCGCCCAACACCGCCGGAGAGGCTACCAGGCGGTCGAAGCGGAGCACCGCCTCGGCGGCGTCCCCGCCGCGGTCTACCGAGCGCAGCAGCACCGTGATATCGGGCTCGCCGTCGTTGCTGAGATCGAGACTGCGTTCGGTGTCGGTCGCAAGCACCTGCCGGCTGCCGGCGGTATCGAGCGTGACCTCGTCCTCTATCTCGGCGATTCGAACCGGGAACTCCTCGCCGTTAAGCGGAACCACAACCGTATCACCCACCCGAAACCGTTGCTCGAGGAACTCGTCGCTGAACTGAAACTCGTTCTCGACGGTACTCGCCGCCGGCGGCTCGTCGGCGCTTTCGGCGTTCGCTGCAAAAAACAGCTGAAACACCAGAAACGCAACGCCCACCAGCAACGCAATGCCGCCGATTACCCCAACAATCAGGCCCTTCGACGGACCGCGTTTCGGCGCCACAAGCTGATCTATCGGCGGCGGCTGTTCCTGCAGCTTCATGTTGCGATAGAGCTGCACCACCTCCTCGGGATCTATCTCAAGAAACTCACAGTAACTCCGCAAGAACCCCAGGAGGTAGGGCTCGGCCGGGAACTCATCGAATCGTTCTTCCTCGATCGCGATGATGTAGCGCTTGGCGATATGGGTATCGCGCGCAACGTGCTCCAGCGTGTAGCCTTTTTCCTCGCGCAGGTTCTTGAGTTTGGCGCCAAGTGACTCCATAGGGCTCCTTCGGCCGGGTTAGCCTTCGCGATCGAACAGAAAGTTGTGATACCGGTTTGCCGATGAGGGCGGCTCATAATCGAATCGGCTTGAAGGGATGCTGTCGTTCACGCGCACGTCGCGAAAGTCGAACTCGATCTCGCGATAGTTTGCGGTTACACCCACGATGCGGCGGATGCGGTGATCTTCGTCTACCGAGATGACGAGCTGCCTGTAGCCTTCGTTCGGTGAACGCCAGTTCAAGCGCAACTTCACGACCAGTTCGTCGGAGTCTTCTTCGAGCGGAACCGGGTTCGGAGACTGCTGGTACGCGATGCTGTAGTTGCGCCGCAATAGGTTGAGTCCGCGCTCGCTCGCCAACCCCGCCATGCCCTCGGCGCCGCCCACGGTTTCTTGGCTCCGCAACTCTTGCTGCAGCGTAACGTTGTACTGCGGGATATGGATCTTGAGCTCGCTGCCGTCGGACACCAGAATCTGCCCTTCGGGCTCGCTGAAATCTATGCGCACTTTGTCGGGCTCGGCGTAATACAGCGTGCCTCGCATCTCGTCGTCGTTGTCGGAGGTGATCGATATCTCGGCCACGTAGTCTTGGATTCGGCCGTATTCTTCGGCCATACGATCAAAGAACTGCGTAGCGGTAAGAAGCTGATCATCGTTTTGCTGTTGCGCAAATGCAGCTCCGCCTGCCGCCACCGTCAAAACGAGGATACATAAGACTGTTTTTCGGAACACCAACACAGTTTTCATCACCTTCAAGCGAGATTTGGGGGATACCTCGAATATCTTGTCTGATTCGGAATGCTTTGTCAAGTTTCTCCGCTCCTTAGAGTTACGCCGGCCTGAGTTACGCCGGCTCACGCCATGCGACGACCGTAGTTCTCCCAGAGCATATCACGTAGAGAGCTCGCGAATCCGGTCACGAAGCTCGGCCGCGCGCTCGTAATCCTCGGCCGCAACCGCGTCTTTGAGCTCGCGCTCGAGCTGCGCTACCACACTCGGACTGAGCTCACCGATCTGTTTCACCGCAGTTTGTAGATAGTTCAGCGAACGAATTCGCTCAAACTGAAACGCCGGCGCCTCGATATCCGACAGCGTCTCGATCTCCTCGATCGCGCTCTCGATGATGTGCTGTGCAACCTCCCGAAGATTGTCGTTCAGAGAGATCATCGCGCGAGACATCGCGTTCATGCGGATAATGTACGGACGAAACTGCAACACGGCGTTGCGGTCTTCCTCGCTGTTGCAGTGCTCCTCGAGTACACGGCAGAGGCGTAGATTGTGCTCGGTATCGCGCGCAACGCGCTCGAAATCGTTCATCTGAAACAACAGCAGGTAGCGGTAATAGAACAACACGCCCTCGTTCTGGAGCCTCACCGCCTCGTCGTGCTCAATCGCGAACCGATCGGCGTGCCCTTCATCCTGCGAGTGAAGCCTGAGCCGGTCCTCCACCTCGGCCAAAGCGGTCTCGTAGCCGCGCGGTCGCTCCCCGTCGGGTCGGCCGTCCAGCTCGTACTGCTCCACGCCGAGCGGCAGCCGCACCTGCAACACACTTCGCCCGTCGTCGGCCTCCACAATTCGCATTGTACGATCGGGATCGTATTCCCATGCAGAGAGAAAACCCGTTAGATCATTACTCATGGTCTCCTCCTAGCGCTTCCACCCTAGAATATACTATCGCTGCGCCGCTTTTCCCAATCGCGTGCTCTTGATTCTCGGGGCGTGCCTGCGTAGGATTGAGGCAACCCGCCCGCAGGAGCGCTCTATGACACATGTTCTCTCGCTCGGGGGATCGATCGTTGCGCCGGAGCAACCCGATATCGATTTTCTCACCCGTTTTCGAGACACCGTGCGCCGGCATATTTCGGACACCGGTGATCAAGTCGTGATGGTGGTAGGCGGCGGCGGGCCTGCGCGCGCCTACCAAAAGGCGTATCGCGCGATAGAGGCCGGCTGGGACCCCCCTGAGGCCGACTGGATCGGGATCGCCGCCACACGGCTGAACGCACAGCTGCTGAAAGCGTTGTTCGGCGAGGAGTGCCGAGACCCGATCGTGACCGATCCCACCGGCGTGAACCGCATGAGCGGCTCGGTTTTGGTGGGCGCAGGCTGGAAACCCGGGTTCTCGACCGATTACGACGCGGTGTTGCTCGCCGAGCAGTTCGGCGCCGACACCATGGTAAACCTCTCGAACGTGGCGCAGGTATACTCCGCAGACCCGAAGGCCGACCCGAACGCGCGTCCGCTCGAACGCGTCGACTGGGGCGAGTTTCGCAAGCTGGTGGGCGACGACTGGACGCCCGGAAGCAATCTTCCGTTCGACCCGGTTGCGACGCGCAAGGCCGCCGAGCTCGGGCTACGCGTCATCGCCGCCGGCGGTCGCAATATCGAGAACCTCGCGCGGATTTTACAACGGAAGTCGTTCTTCGGAACCACGATCGGGCCCGAGTAGCGGCCTGGCGCGCTGCGCCGGGTGGACCTCGGCGCCCTGCCCCGCACCGCGGGGCGTCACAGGTCGGCGATTCGCGTCTCGATCTCGCGTAACTCCTCGGTGTTGCGCGGCAACCGACCGGCGGCGCCGCGCGCCTCGAGCACGCCGATATCGGCGAGCGCGCGCGAGATCCCGTGAGCGCTCTCGATCCGCTGCACAACCTCGAGGCCACGCCGTGTATCGCCGATCTCCGCAAACGCCGTCGCGACGCGGCGCAACAGGGTATCCTGCAGAAAATCGCTTGCCCCGGCGGCCGTGAGCGCGCGCTCGAGCGACTCCACCGCTTGCGCGTTTCGGTCGGCGGCCGCAAGCTGTTGCGCGGCCGAGATCAGCAGCTCGGAGCGCAGGTAATGCTCCTCCAGATTCTCGGCGAGCTCCCGGACCAACTCCACCTCGCCTTCCTCGATATACACGCGCAGAATGCGCTCGTACACCGCCGACCGCTGATACTCGTCCTCGAGTTCCGCAGCCGCCGAGCGAGCAAAGTCGGCGTTCAAGGCCGCCAGCTGTAGCTCGCCGATCGCAAGGTAGCGGGTCGCAACATCGGCGTAGACCTCGGCGCGACGGAACGGGTCGGGGCTCTGCTCCCCCTCTCGCACCGCCTGCGAAAGCGTCACGAAGGCCGAGCTGCGCGAGCCCTGCCGCGCATACACCGACCCAACCTCGGCGAGCCCCTGCGCGTGCAGGTGATGGAACGGAATCTGCTGCAGAGCCGCGACCGCGTCGTCATGACGGTCGAGCTCCGCGAGGTTCGCCGCAACGCGGATCAACAGCCGCGCGTCGTCCTCCGAAAGCGCGAGCACCTCGATGGCCTCGAGCTCCGAGATCGCCCTACGGGTGTTGGTGGCCGCGGTGCGCTGGTCGCCGGTCTCGCGCGAGATCAGCGCGATCTCGGTGAACGCGAGCGCGCGTTGCCACGGGTTCTCGAGACTACCGGCAGCCGGGATTGTCTGCTGCACCATCGCATTTACCGATTGACCGAGCCCCGCGCGCTGGTATCTTCTGGCGGTATTGGTAAGAATAGAAACGCGCGTCCAGAGATCGTCTATCACGAGGGTACGATTGACCGCGCGTTGCAACACCGCGAAGGTTTCCTCTCCGCCCTCGAAGCAGGCTTCGATGATGCCTTCGATAATGACTCCACGATTCCAGTCCGACTCGATATCGTCGGACACGCGGAGCGCAGCGTCGAGGAGCTCGTTCGCGATCTCAACTTCGTCGTTCGCGAGGTAGCGCCGCGCCATATCGATCTGAATCTCGGCGCGCGCATCGGCCGAGCCCACCACACGCGCGCTCCGATCGAGGTGCTCGAGAACCGCGAGCGACTCGTCCCAACGCCCCGCGAGGCTGTAGCCCTCCGCAACGCGGCTATAGACCGCAAGACGAGCGAAGGTATCATCCACGTGATCCGCCGCCCGGAGCGACAGGTACAGCGATGACTCGTCGTCACCAAACCCACGGAAACGGAACGAAGGCAGCTCACCCGGGGCCTCCGCCGGTGCGGTAGCGCATGCGAGCGCCATGCTCACGAGGAGAGAGACGATTAGGCTACGGAGAAACAGATCTCTTGTGCGCATGCGCGCCTGTATGATTCCACTGACTGCTGCCCGACGGTTTCGGCGCGCCGATCGGGGTCTTTGTTACGCCGGCTGCAACAGCAAGCGGCCGTCCTGCAACACCAGTACGATTTTTCGAGGTTTCCCAAGCCGCTCAACCGTGCGCGAGCTGAGCTCTACGGTGTTTGCGCGGCACTCGTTCTTCAAGTGTATCACGCCCTCGGTTGCGTTTGCCGTTCCCGACACAAACTCGTCGTAACTACATCCGGTGCAGATATGTACCACGTGTTGGGTGGTCATGAGCCCCAGATCAAACCCGTCGTTCGGGTGAATATTAATGGTCTTATCGTCGAAAGAGTAGTCGCCCATTACCGACAACGGCTCGCTCTGTTTCATGATCGACCTCCGAGAGACTTGCCGGACATACTATGCTGCGGTTTTTCGTTCGTCAACCGGACGCTGCAACGCGGGAACGCCGGAGCAGCGCGCGTCCAGGCCCGCTTTACGCTTGCGGGGTAGCGCCTTAGAACACATACCCGAACGCAAAGCCGAGATCGAGTTCGTTAGCCCCGCTCCAGGGCGGATCGGCATACACGATTGCGTCGAGGCTGAACCGTTCGATCGCGACACCGGCCTTTAAAAAAATGAACGGATCCTCCACGAACGCAACCGCCGGAACAATAGTCGCCTTCAGAAGCAGGTCGCGTTCCCCCGGGCGCCAGGCTACGAACGGAGCCGGTACCGGAAACATCGACTTCAGAAACGTTACGGTTTCAGCTCCCAGATAGACCGAGTCGCCGAAGCGTCGAGCTGCGCCCGCGAACGCCGCAGGCCCAAATGGGGGCGGCTCTTCGATCGGCTCTCGGTCGCTTAACGCAAACACCCACCCGATGCCCACCGGAAAGATCCAACGGGGGCGAACCGCGAGGCGCCACTCGTCGATATCGGCGAGCCACTCGGCCTCGAGTTGCTGAAACCCTTCGCGCCGCTCAACCAGCCCCGGGCTGTACTCGAGGTCTCTGAGAAGCGCAAACGCTCGATCGAACAGCTCGCGAACGCGATCCTCGGACCGCGGATTAGCAATCTCGTAGGTGAGCTCTTCCTCGAGCTCGTTGAGCACCCGCCGCTCGGATTCGAGCAGCCGCGGCACCGCAAACGCTACCACGATCCGCTCGTCGGCCGTGATCTCGACCGTTTCGCTATGAATCGTCTCATCGCCGAGCATACGCCGTTGGCGCACCTCAACCTCGTACTCGCCGATCAACACCCGCTCGAGCTCCTCGGGCTCCTCACCGAGCGGAGTATCGTCGAGATACACCTCGTATCTGCCCGGCTCGCCGGTATTCTCGAACGCGAGCCGGCCGAAACCGATCGCGACGCCGCTGAAGGCCTCCACAACCTCCGCTATCAGGTTATCGGTTGCGTCGAACACCGCGACCAGCGACGGCGCGAGCCGGCGCTCCGAAAGCACCACCTCTTCCTCGAGCGTGTCGAACACCTGCATCTCGACCGCGAGGCGCCCGTCCTCGAGCTCGAGCCGCCCGAACACGATGTTAGCGAGGTCTCGTTCAACCGCAAGCTCCAGCAGCTCGCCCTCCGACGGCGGCTCGGCATCGTTCTCGAGAAGCTCCGGCAGATCGAGCTCCACAACCTCGTACTCCCCGATTAAGCGCAGCGTAAGCAGCGTGGTGTCAAGAACTCTCGTGGTGACCGCGTCGTACTCGCTCACGCCGGTAAGGTTAAGCGGCGCGATCACGCCGACGCGCGGTAATTCGTGGGCCCCGTCTTGCCCGGCGGACGGGTCGCCAGGCCCGAGCGGTGACTGCGCGTGCAACCTGTCGCCGGGCTGGGCTAGGCATAACACAAGAGCGGTAAGCGCGGTGAGAATGCGCAGCATACGCGACGACCGCCGGCCGGGCTGCAACCTGGTACCGCACACCTGCCCGCCGCTCATGGTTCTTCCTCCCAGGTCAGCTGCAGCCTAATCTGAGGGAACGAGATTCGCTCGTCCACATACAAGGCGGTGTCGAGCCCTTCGCTTCGGTAGGTTCCGGTAACGTCTATGAGAAATGACCCTATACGATACGCAACGCCGACCGAGCCACCGGGCGCAACCGCAAAATAGGATACCTCGTTGGCATTAAAGAGCGTATCTTG
>PUOW01000055.1 GCA_003552185.1 Spirochaetaceae bacterium | reverse complement strand
GCCGAGTTGTACTCAGCCGGGCGCCCGTGTCGTCGGCATAGGATTTTGAGATCGCTTTTTACATTCGTTTTTACTTTCGTTTTGAACTTACCTTATACACGCACGGCCAAATGCACGGACGTCCAAGCTGATTGCCCAGAAGCCACCCAGAAAACTTCGGCCGAGCCTCGGTTCAAAACACCCCGGCAACTCTATAGCAATCATCATGCCACACAGCCCGAAAGATACTAACTGCTTTCAAGACAGATAGTTATAGCGCCTATCGCAGTAATGCCGAGATCGACGGCATTATGCAGCATGCATAGATAACGAAGACATATCCAGCTAAATTATTACAAGGCAGTACGTTATAGCGTTATGCAGACTGCATTGCTATGCAGTTTGCATAGACCCCGACGCGTTGGTAGACGTGCTACATGTCCTTTGTGTGCTTTGCGCGTCTGCTGATTGTAGATTGCGAGACACCCAGCATCGAAGCGGCAGCCGATTGATTCCCGCCGCTGATGCGCAGTGCCTCGTCGATCAACCAGCTCTCGACGTCCTTAAGCTTCGGGAACCCGCCGAAGCTGCGGATCAGTCTCGCCACAGTGGGTAGATCGGCGCCGTCGTCGTCAAGCTCCGCGGCCTCGGGCTCCGGAGACGAGCCGGGCAGACCGTGCAGATACTCTCTCACCGCCTCGATCGTCACTCGCTCACCCGAGTTTCGCCCGACTAAATCGTATACCAGCGCCTGGAGCTCGCGCACATTACCCGGGAACCGATACCTCGATATGTACTCCAACAACTCCGGCTGGAGCTCCGGGGGTGTACGCTTGAGCGTATCGCACGCCTCGTGAAAGAAATGCGTGAACAGTACCGGGATGTCCTCGGCGCGGTCACGAAGCGGCGGAAGTTGAATTCTGTGCGATACCAAGCGATAGTACAGATCGCGCCGAAACGCCCCTTGTTGTTGCAGCAGTTCGAGATCGGCGTTGGTTGCCACCACCACTCGTGCGCCGGATAAGCTCGGGCGGTCGGCACCGAGCGGGTAGTACTCGCCTTCTTGCAACAGTCGCAGTAGCTTGACCTGCGACTGCTGGTCGAGATCGCCTATCTCATCGAGGAACAAGGTCCCGCGGTTTGCCTGTTCGATCAAGCCCTGCCGCGCTCCGTCGGCGCCGGTAAAGGCCCCTTTGCGATGCCCGAACAGGGTGTCGGAAAACATCGTCCCGTCGAGACCGGCTACATTGACCGCCACAAACTCGCCGCTGCGGCCGCTGAGGTCGTGCGCCGCACGTGCAATCAGTTCCTTACCGGTTCCGCTTTCTCCGGTGATGAGCACCGGCCAAGGCGTTGCCGCAATCGCTTCCAACTGAACGAAGACGCGCTTCATCGACGCGCTCACCGTGATAATGCCGCGGAAACGCTCCGGGTCGTGCGGCTCGGCACGGCTTTCGTTCTGCTGCATGATCTGAACCTGATCTTGCAGTTCGCGTAAGCGACGTGCGTTTCGCACCGCGCCGACCATGCGCGCCTCATCGACCGGCTTGGTCATGAAATCGAACGCGCCTTGCTTCATGCAATCGACCGCCGTTTCTATGCGGTCGACCGCGGTGATCACGACCACCGGAATTTCGGGGTAGCGCTCGGTGATTTGCGACAGCAACTCCTCGCCCGAGACATGCGGCATGTTGAGATCGAGCAGTATCACCGAGAGCGGTTCTGAGCCTACGAGTTCCATCGCAACGCGGCTGTCGTGGCACAGAACCGTGTCGGAATACCCGTGCTCGGCGAGTATCGCCTGGTAGAACTCGGCGGTTAAGGGCTCATCGTCAACAATAAGGATAGAGGCGTGCGCACGTTCCATAAGCTTGTGCTCTTATCATAGTACAAATCGGCTCGCCTTAGCAAAGAAAAGCGTGCTATTCTCGCCGGCATGACAAGCAATGATGCCCGAGTGACCCGGCTCAACCAACTCCCCGATCGCGCCGGTCGTTACGTTCTCTATTGGATGCAAACCTCAATGCGTGCACAGCATAACCCGGCCTTGGAGAGCGCTTTAGCGTACGCTTCCGAACGCGGCCTGCCGTGCGTGGTGGTGTTTGCGCTCACCGACCGTTTCCCGGGCGCCAACGGCCGTCACTATCGGTTTCTGCTCGAGGGCCTCGCCGAAACCCAAACCACGCTCGCACAGCGCAAGGTAGGATTCGTTGTGTTGCACGGCGCCCCGGAGGAAACCGTCACGGCAGCCGCCTCGGAGGCCGCCGTCGTGATAACCGATGCGAGTTACCTTCGAGAGCCTCGACGCTGGAGGAGCGAGATCGCAGCCCGAGTGAACACCACGCTCGTGCAAATTGAGGGCGATGTGGTGGTGCCGGTAGGCGTCGCATCGCCCAAAGAGGAGTACAGCGCTGCAACGCTTCGTCGAAAGCTGCAACCGCTCATCGCAGAGTTCTCGGAGCTTCCCCTCGAGCAGCCCTACGATAGCGACGGTTCTCCGATCGATACGACATCGGTCGCTCCCGGGCATCCCCATCTCGAGCAGCTACTTGCCGAGAGCCCCCAACGCGTGCTCGACGAACTCTCGGTCGACCGACGCATTCCGGCCTCCGGTGAGTATCGCGGCGGTTTCAGCGAGGCCGAGCGAAGGCTAAGCGAGTTCATCGATCGGCGCCTTGCGGAGTACGCCACCCGTCGCAACGACCCGGCCTTGAGTTGGGTCTCGAACCTAAGCGCGTATCTCCATTTCGGCCAGATATCGCCGCTGTATATTGCGCGGCGAGCGCAGGCCGCACTCCCGCCCGACCATCCCGGCCTCGAGAGCTTCTTGGAGGAATTGATCGTCCGGCGCGAACTCGCGATGAACTTCACGTTCTACAATCCGCATTACGACAGTTTCGAGTGCGTGCCCGACTGGGCCAAAGAAACACTTCGCGTGCACAGCACCGACACGCGCAGCGAGCTTTATACGCTACGTCAACTGGAGCAGGCCGAGACCTCGGATGCCTACTGGAACGCCGCACAGCGGCAGATGCTCCGCACCGGCAAAATGCACGGCTATATGCGTATGTACTGGGGTAAACGCCTCATCGAATGGCACCGCCGACCCGAGGAAGCATTCGAGACCGCGGTGTATCTCAACGACACCTATGAACTCGACGGGCGCGACCCGAACGGATACGCCGGGATCGCATGGTGCTTCGGCAAACACGACCGCGGCTGGCCCGAACGACCGATCTTCGGCAAGGTTCGATCCATGACCGCAGGAGGCTTGAAGCGCAAGTTCGATATAGAGGCCTACGCCGAACGCTGGAGGTGACGGAGCGGGCGGCTCGAACCGACCGGGCCCAAAACCCGACCCAACCTCGCGAACTGCTGCGCGCACTTGACTCCGGGACTGGGGCTGCACTACTGTGCAGGTGCAACGGTCGCGCAAAACAAGACGCTCGCCGGAGAGATCACGCAGATGAGAATCAGTTACAACGCACCGGTAACATTGACCTTCGCCTTGGTGTCCACCGCGGTTTTGGTGCTCGATATGTTCTTTGGTCGAGCGCTGAGTTCGACCGTGTTCTCGGTGGGCGCGAGTATCGACACCTCTAACCCGGTGGAGTACCTACGGCTCGTGGCGCATGTAGCCGGTCATGCCGACTGGAACCACCTCATGTCGAACTTCGCGTTCATACTGCTGCTGGGCCCTATTCTCGAAGAGAAGTACGGCTCGCCGAACCTCATCGTGATGATGACGATCACGGCGTTGATTACCGGGGTACTGAACGTATTATTCCTGAGCACCGGCTTGATGGGCGCAAGCGGCATCGTGTTCATGATGATCCTGCTCGTCTCGTTCACGAACTTTCGCAAGGGTGAGATTCCGCTAACCTTCATTCTTATTGTGGCGCTCTACCTAACGCGAGAGATACTGGCGGCAATGCAGACCGACGGAATCTCGCAGTTCGCCCATATCCTCGGCGGCATCTGCGGCAGCCTCTTCGGTTTTCTCAAGCCCGGCCGCCAAGGATAGCGTCCCAGGCGCACGCGAGCCGAACAGATGGAGACATGATGAAAGCGAAACTTGAAGCGTATATCGATCGGTTTCGAGAGGTCGAACAACTCGTAGCCGAGCCCGACATTCACAAAGACCCTTCGCGCTACAAGAGCCTCATGCAGGAGCATGCGCATCTCAGCGAGATAGCGGAAGGCTATAACCGGTACAACGAACTTACCGAGCAACTACAACAGGCGCGCGCTATGCTCGAGGATGAGCCGGACCACGAGCTGCAGGAGATGGCGCGCCAAGAGATCAAGCAACTCGAGCACGACATCGAACACTTGGAGCATGAGCTCAAACTGCTGCTGATCCCGAAAGATCCGCTCGATCACAAGAACACGATTATGGAGATTCGCGCCGGCACCGGGGGCGATGAGGCATCGCTGTTCGCCGCCGATCTCTACCGCATGTATAGTCGCTACGCCGAGAGCAAAGGCTGGAAGACCGAGATTATGTCGGCAAGCGAGACCGAGGTGGGGGGATACAAAGAGATCGTGTTCTCGATCTCCGGTCAACAGATATTCGGCAACCTGAAGTTTGAAAGCGGCGTGCACCGCGTACAGCGCGTACCGACAACCGAATCGGGCGGGCGCATCCACACCTCGGCAGTTACGGTGGCCGTTCTTCCGGAAGCCGAGGACACCGATGTACAGATCAACTCCGAAGACCTCAGGATCGATGTGTTCCGTTCATCGGGCCCCGGAGGACAGAGCGTGAACACCACCGACTCTGCGGTTCGAATCACCCATGAGCCGAGCGGCTTAGTGGTCAGTTGCCAAGACGAGAAGTCGCAGCACAAAAACAAAGCCAAGGCTCTACGCATCTTGAAAGCCAGACTATACGAGCTCGAAGAGCAGAAGAAGCAGCAGGAACGCGCCTCGGCCCGAAAGTCGCAGATTGGTTCGGGTGATCGCTCGGAGCGTATCCGCACCTATAACTTCCCTCAGAACCGCGTCTCCGATCACCGCATCAATCTCACGCTGCACAAGCTCGACAGTGTGATGCAAGGATCGCTCGACGAGTTGATCGAGGCACTCAAGCTCAGCGAACAGGAACAGCTTCTGCAGTCCCAGAGCGCATGACGACAACGACGGTGCGCCGGCTGCTTCAGCACGCGTCGAGATCGCTGAAGGAAGCAAGCGACACGCCTTGGCTCGACGCCTGCGTGTTGCTCGCGCATGCCGGCGGTCTCTCTTACGAACAGCTGCTCGCTTCGTTTCCCGATACCGTTACGCCGGCGGTGCACGAAACTTTCGCCGCCCTGCTGGAGCACCGCCGCCGTGGCGTCCCGGTCGCGTATCTACTCGGTTTCAAGGAGTTCTACGGCCTCGAGTTCACGGTGAACCGCTCGGTTCTGATTCCGCGCCCCGACAGCGAGCTGGTCGTGGAGATCGCGGTGCAACTACTCGAGGAGTTCCCGCGCTCCCCGCATTCTCCCCGCTCCCTGCGCGTACACGATTGCTGCACCGGCTCGGGTTGCATCGCGATCGCGATCGCACATGAGCACCCCCAAGCCGATGTTTCGGCATCCGACAACTCCGAGGCGGCTCTCGAGGTAGCGCGAGAGAACGCGGCGCGTTTGGTCGCCGGACGCCTCCGCTTGTACCACAGCGATCTTCTATCCGCGGTTCCGGGCCGCTTCGAACTCATCACCGCGAACCCCCCCTACCTCACCGAAGCGGAGATCGAACAGCTTGCGAGTGGTGAGCCGCGCGCAGCGCTGCTCGGCGGGCCCGATGGTCTGGAACCGTATCGACGGTTGATACCTGAGGCTGTGGATAAAATATCGATGAATGGGTATCTTGTAATTGAGGGAGGCCACGACCAACACCATGAAATCGGCGCCCTCATGACTACGGCCGGGTTCACATCGATTACACATCATCGGGACCTCGGAGGAAACCTGCGGGTGACGGTCGGGAGCATGGAACGATGATTCGCACGATCGGCGATCTACAAGACATTTTGACCCCTTACTCCGACGACGACCGCAACCGGATTGTGGAGGCGGCCGAGGTCGCACAGCGGCTGCACGAGGGGCAGGTGCGTGACAGCGGCGACCCGTACTTCATCCACCCGCTGCAGGTCGCCGAGATCCTCATAGATATCCGTATGGACCCGCCGACCGTGATTAGCGCCTTGTTGCACGACGTCATCGAGGACACCACGATGACGCGCGAGGAGCTCCGCGAACACTTTGGGCATGAAGTCGAGCAACTCGTGAACGGCGTCACTAAGATCGCGACCGTTAAGGCGAAGAACAAGAATCTTCAAGAAGCCGAGACCATCCGCAAAATGCTGTTCGCGATGGTGAAGGATGTGCGCGTGATCTTGATCAAGCTCGCGGACAAGCTACACAACATGCGTACGCTCGAGTACAAGCGCGGAGAGCGACGGCAACAGATTGCGCAGGAGTGCCTCGACATTTACGCGCCGCTCGCCGGCCGCCTCGGGATCTCGTGGTTACGCGACGAGTTCCAGGATCTATCGCTCAAGAATCTCAACCGCGAGACCTATAACCACATCAAAACCTATGTGGCGCAGAAACGCGACGAACGCGGCAGCTACCTCGAGCAGATCAAGCAGACGATCGCCGAGCGCGCCGAAGCCGAGAATCTGTCGGTCACGGTTGAAACGCGCGCGAAGCACTTCTACTCGGTCTACCAGAAGATGAAGAAGCGCGGAAAGAGCATCGAAGAGATCTTCGACCTGCTCGGAATTCGTATACTGTGCGAGACCGAGAACGAGTGCTACACGCTACTCGGTCTGGTGCATCGCCTCTGGCCTCCGATCGAGGGGCGGTTCAAAGACTACATCGCGATGCCGAAGTCGAACAAGTATCAGAGCCTGCATACCACCGTTCTTGCAACCGGCGGGAAGATGCTCGAGATTCAGATCCGCACCTACGCGATGCACCGAACCGCAGAGCACGGCATCGCCGCGCACTGGGTCTACAAAGACGGGCGCACAAACCAACACGTCAGCGGACACGACCTCGTGATTATGGACCGCCTCAAGACGATGAACTCGCTGCGCATCACGTCACGAGAGTTCCTCGACGAGATTAAGCGCGAGATCCTCAAGGACTACATCTACGTCTTCACCCCAAAAGGTGACGCGGTTCAATTGCCGCGCGGGGCCACCGCGATCGATTTCGCATACCACATTCATACCGAGGTCGGGCATCATACCGTAGGCGCAAAGGCCGACGGGCAGATCATTCCGCTCAAAAGCGAGCTCAAAAATACGCAAGTGATCGAGGTGCTGACCTCAAACAACGCGCACCCCCATGTCAACTGGCTGCGCCACGTGCGCACCTCCCGGGCTCGCTCCAAGATCCGCCAGTGGCTCAACAAGAACGACGAGACGCTGTTCCTCGACAAGAGCGTTGTTGCACGCAAAAAGGTCACCCCGGCCGACCCCCCGGGCACCGCACAAGACCGCGCCGCGCAAGACCGCGCCGCCGAACAACAGGAAGCCGGCGACGACGGACACCCAAACCGCATCATGGACACCGATAAGATCGGTGTACGCATCGGCGACGAGCGCAACCTCATGATTCGTTTCGCACAGTGCTGCCAGCCGAGCACCGGCGACGCGATCATCGGCTACGTCTCGCGCGGGCGAGGGATCATCGTGCACCGGCTCGATTGCCACAACCTGCAGTTCATCGACGACTTTGAAAGCAGACGCATCGAGGTGGAATGGGAAACCGTCTCACCTAAAGCCACCCGCCGTTTTCGGTTAACCGCGCGAAAGAAGTCCGATCTGTTTTCCGAGATTGAGGGCGCGGTACGTAAGTACAAAGGGCACCTCATCGAGGGTCGTGTCGAAGAGAACGAACGCGGCCAGCTGGAGGGCGAGTTCACAATGGAGCTCGAGAACCCTGAAGACTTCAAACGTGTCATGAAAAGTATCCGCACCGTCCCGGCGGTGATCACGCTCAGCGACTCGGTTCAGCAATACTCGTAACCACGCCTCGGCTGCGGCGAACGCCGCCCGGCACACGCCGTCGCCGCCCGGTGAACAATGCCCGCCAAGCAATCCCCGGCAACCAACGCCTACAAAACTCGCCTCGGGCGGTTCAGCTTGCCCGTCGGGCGGTTAAGGCGGTATCTTCCAGCCTAAGATTTTTCGAAGGAGTACAGAATGGCGCAGATTACACTCAAAGGGAATCCCATACACACCGTGGGCGATCTCCCGGCCGTCGGTTCAACCGCACCCGATTTCGTACTAACCGCTCGCGATCTCACCGATAGAACGCTCGCGGAGTTCGGCGACAAGAAGAAGGTCCTTAACATCACCCCGAGCCTCGACACCGGTGTGTGCGCCGCCAGCGCTAAACGCTTCGATACAGAGGCGGCGAAACTACCCGATACCGTCGTCATCAACGTAAGCTGCGACTTACCGTTTGCGCAGGCTCGGTTCTGCGACAACGAACAGATCGAGACGATGATCACACTTAGCCAACTCCGCAATCGCGAGTTCGGCAAGAGTTACGGCGTGGAGATTACCGACGGCCCGATGGCCGGGTTGCTCGCGCGCGCCGTCGTAGTCCTCGATCGAGACAATCGCATCGTGTACACGGAACTCGTACCGGAAATTGGG
>PUOW01000045.1 GCA_003552185.1 Spirochaetaceae bacterium | reverse complement strand
GGCTCGATTACTTTGCGACCGAGGCCGAAGACGTGGTGGTAGCCGATCTTGACGGCGAGGTGGTTGAGGGCCGCCGGAAGGTGTCGTCGGAGTACCGTATGCACGCGGTTGCGTATCGAGAGCGCGACGATATCGGGGCGGTGGTGCACGCGCATCCGCCGTACTGCACCACGCTGGCGTGCCTTGGGTGGGGAATGCCCGCGCACCACTATCTGGTGGCGCTCGCAGGGCCCGACCTGCGCTGCGCGCCGTACGCCCCGTTCGGTACCGAAGAACTTGCTGCGCTGACGGTAGCCGCGATGGAGGGCCGCAACGCGGTGTTTATGCAGAACCACGGTATGCTGGCCGCGGCGGACTCGCTCGAGCGCGCGTTTTATATCGCCGAAGAGATTGAGTTTCTCGCCGGGGTGTACTACCGTGCCGTGAGCCTCGGCGAGCCGATCCTGCTGCCTCCGGAGGAGATGCGCTCTCTGGGCCAACGGTTTCGTAGCTACGGCCGGTAAAGAAGCTCAGCGCATATCGAAACTGCGCGTTCGGGTTCGAGTGTGGCGCTCGAGTGTGGCGCTCGGGCGCGCTCAAGGGAAATACGCAGATGAGTACACGCACAGAAGAGACCGACGGAGGCATTGGGACCGCCCGGTCCGAGCCGAGGAGCTCGCGTCCTGCAGTGGTGATCCTGCTGCTCTCGGCCTCCTACATCGCGATCACGCTCAATATTCAGGGTTTCATCGGAATGATGCCGCTCGTGCAGGCCGAGTTCACGATCTCCGGCGCGCAGGCGGGTCTCTACACCAGCTTCTACTTCATGAGTGCTACCGTGATCGCGATCTTCGCCGGGCGCATCGTAGACCGCATCGGCACCCGGCGCGGCCTGGTGATCGGCGGCGCAATCGTCGGCGCGATGATGCTGCTGCACGCGCTCTCGCCGGTCTACTTCGTGATCCTGCTTCTTGCGTTCGTCACCGGTATAGGGTTCAGCCTGATCACGCCCTCGGTTAGTAAGGGGGTGATGGAGAACGTCTCGAGCCGGCGCCGTGCCGGTGCGATGGGGGTTGCGCACGGCATCGGAGGCTCCGGGGCGCTGTTCGGCACCGCGCTTATGCCGTACTTTGGGCAGCTCTACGGCTGGCGGACGGTTCTCGTGGTGGGCGGCGCATTTGGGCTGGTGGTTGCGCTGGTGATCCTGCGCGTCTATCGGCGGGTTGCGGTCGCAGAGCCGGATCCCGGGGCCACAAGAGCTTCGGGGGCGGCCGGCGGCTCGTCGCTTAAGCAGGATCTGAAAGAGCTGCTCAAGAACCGGCCGTTGCTGGTGACGTGTTTACTGGGTTCGGTGTTCGGGATCGCGCTCTCGAGTATCTCCTCGCACATGGCGCTTTTTCTGCATCAGGATCTCGCGTATACTCCGGCGCTCGCCGGGCTCGGCGTCTCGGCGTTTCACCTCGGCGGGGTGTTCGGGCAACCGTCTTGGGGGTTGATCAACGACAAGGTGCTCGGGGGGCGGCGGCATCTCGGGCTGCTGCTGCTTGCAGGCTTCAGCGCCGCGCTCGTGTTCTTGGTGGCGGGCGTCGCGACCGAAGGAACGCTGGGGTTTGCCGCGATGCTCGCGATCTCGCTCACCCTCGGGTTCTGCGTCATGGGAATGCCGAGCTTGTTCCTGACCACGATAAGCGAGCTGAGCCCTGCCGAACATACCGGCGTGGCAACCGGCATCGCGGTAATCTTCATCCGTGTCGGCGTTGTGACCGCAGCGCCGCTGTTCGGGCTGTTGTCGGACCTCACCGGCGACTACACCCTGAGCTGGTTTGCGCTCGGCACGGTGTTGGTGTTGATCTCGCTGACCGTGATCGCGCTGATGCGGCGGTATCGGATCTAGGCGCAACGGCATGCGGCACGACGAGCTTGAGCCCAAGGATTCTGAACCAATGACAGTTTTCGATCTTGATATGATAGCGGCGCGCCTCGAGGCGCTCGAGGAAACCATCATCCATCGCTTTATCGACCGTGCGCAGTTTGCACGAAACAACCGGGCCTACGAGCCGGGGCTAAGCGGATTCGTGGGAGCGGGCGAGGAGTCGCTGTTTGAGCTGCGGTTGCGTGCGCAGGAAGAGATGGACGCCGAGTTCGGCCGCTACGAGGTTCCGGAAGAACGCCCGTTTCTGACACAGCTTCCGTCCCCGCGACGCGACGTGCATCTGCATGGGCCGCTTCCTCCGGTTGCCGATTACGACGTCGTACGGCAGTCTGCCGGCATACTGAGCGCGTACCTCGCGCAGCTTCCTCGCCTCTGCGCCGAGCCCGACGACGGGCAGTACGGCTCGAGCGTGGAGCACGACGTTGCGGCGTTGCAGGCGATCGCGCGTCGCGTGCATTACGGAGCGATCTTCGTCGCCGAGTCGAAGTATCGTGGTGCGCCGAGACAGTTCAAAGAAGCCGCCTCGAACCGAGACGAAGCAGGGATCCTTCAGATGCTCACTCGGTCGGAGATAGAACGCTCGATCATTGCGCGGCTCGCCGAGAAAGTTACGCATCTTCAGTCTCACGTCAACCGGAAGATCCGACGCACCGTGGAGCCTGAAGTCATCGTGTCGTTCTATCGCGACACCGTTATTCCGCTTACCAAAGCCGGGCAGGTCGCGTACCTGCTCGTTCGCGGCGGTGGTGCAGGAGCGCGCCGCGAGGAGGGCTTACCGTGAACTATCGAGTCGTGGCTACGCTGGGACCCGCAACCGCATCCGAGCCGGCCCGGCGCGCGTTGCTGAACGCCGGGGCCGATGCGTTTCGGGTGAACACCTCGCATCTCTCGATCGAAGAGCTCGACCGCCTGCTGGAGCAACTCGCGCCGCACCTTGCGGAGCCGGGAGGGCCGTACCTGGTGCTGGATCTGCAGGGCAACAAATGGCGCCTCGGCGCGTACCCGCCGACCACCGTTACTCCCGGCGACACGGTCAGCCTGGTGGCGGGCGAGAGTACCGACGCGCCCGGAACGTTCCCTGTTCCGCATCTCGATTTTTTTCGTGCCGCCGCCGAGTCTCCGGGCGTGATTCTGCTGAACGACGCAAAGACGCGGCTTCGGCTTCTCGACGCCTCCGAGGACCGCCTCGAGGCGGTCGTTGAGCGCGGCGGAGAGCTCGGCGGGCGCAAAGGCGTTGCGCTGCCGGGAACGCGGTACCGCAGCGAGGGGCTTCGCGCAAAGGACCGCAGCGTGCTCGAGCTCGGCGCGCAGCTTGCCTCGGAGTGTGGCGGTGTGGAGGCGCCGGTGCGCTACGCCGTGTCGTATCTGCGCGACGGGGCCGAGGCGATGAGCTATAGGGCCGCCTGCGGAGAGGGCGTGTACCTCATCGCAAAGCTCGAGCGTGAAGAGGCTTTGGCCGATCTTGCTGCGATCGAGGAAGCGGCCGACGAGCTCTGGTTCTGCCGAGGTGACCTCGGCGCGGAACTCGGCCTTGTGGAGCTCGCGCGCGCGGCTGCCCGCTTTGCCGACAGCCTCCCGCGGCGGCGACCGTCGTTTCTCGCCGGGCAGGTGCTCGAGCACATGACCGCGACCGCAACACCTACGCGTGCCGAGGTCTGCGCGCTGCACGACGCGCTCGCCGCCGGCTACCGCGGCGTCGTGCTCTCGGACGAAACCGCGATCGGCGCGTACGCCGCTGAAGCCTGCGCAACCGCGGCGCTATTTCGCGAGTGACGGCAACGCGATAAGCATCAGAGCCATCGCGCAGAGCGTAGCGAGCACGCCTATCATAAGAATCTCGGCACCGAATAGCTCCATCAATCGGCCCAGACCCCACGGGATCAGCATTCCGCCGATACCCGCCCCGACCCAGAACCAGCGCGAGACGCGTCCGGTGATGCGCATTCGCCGACCGGCGAACGAGATTGCGCTTGGAAAGATCGCCGCCATCGAGAGCCCGACACCGCCGGCCGCGATCCACGGAATCGCCCACACGTGCGCAACAGAGCTGTGTACGGCCGCCGCAATAAGGACCAAGGTGCTCACGATCGCGCCGCCGCTTCCGGCCATGAGGAGCCGGTGCGGAGAAAAGCGAGCGGCGAACGGTACCGCGAGTAGTCGCCCGGCCGTGAGTGCTCCCCAGAACAGCGAGGTGAGGTACGCCGCTTCCGAACGCGTTACAAGCCCCAGTTCCGCGCTGTAGGTATAGATCCATCCACCGAACGCCGACTCGGCGCCGACATAGAGCGCAAGGAAGCCCGCGATCATCGTGGTTAATCTCACGTCGATGCGGTCCTCGGCGACCTCCCCTCCGACGCCGGAGCTTCCTTCCGCAGCGGGGGTTCGCGATGCGATGAGGACCAGAATACCCGGCAGCACCAGCGCTGCAGCAAGGAAAAAAGCCGGAGCGATGGTTCCGGCTAAGGCTGTGGAACGCCCGATAAACGTGGGAGCCAGCATCGCGCCGAAACCGAACGCGAAATGCAGACCAACCATGTACGGCCCTACCCGGCTTCGATAGTTCCAGATAAGCAGCGTGTTGCTTCCTACCTCGAGCACGCCGCTCGTCACGCCGACACCGAGAAAAACCGCCGCCAGGACCACGAGGTTCGTGACAACCGGAACCGCAGCGATAGATAGCGCTACGCCGAGCATCGCGCCTGCTATCGTGGCGTTGCGCGGAACGCGATCGAGCAGCGCCCCGCCGCCGAGTGCTCCCAGAATGCCTCCGGCGCGATAGGCCGCAAACACGATGCTGACCGTCGCTAAGGTGCTCCCGGTGTTGGCTGCAAGCCTCGGCAACGCGGGCCCTATCGCCGCAACCCCGAGCCCAACTGCAAACAGCGACCAGTAGTAGCCTATGGTGGCCGAGTGAATCGACGGAGCCGTGTCACCTTGTGGCTCCCTATTACTCCCGTACAGTTCGTACACCTCCGCAGGCCTGTAGTGGGCGCTCCAGTCTCGGACCGCCGGTGCGAATTGTGCCGGCTATCGAGGATTAGTGCCATGGGGTGCAACGATCACGGTCGGCCCGACTACTCCAACAGCTCGATTCTGTGGTCCTCGTGGCCGTTTGATTCGGTTGGGATCAGGCACGGGAGCGCGGGGACCCGTTCGATCGTGATGCGGCTCGGGTCGGACGGCATGCGTGTCTCGGCGTCGATCTTTTGCACCGGCTCGTACGGCCCCACCTCGTAGATGCCGCTGAACGGCTCGCCGGCGCTGGTGACGAATCGGTCACCGGAACCGAGGTAGAAGCGCGCCGGACCGATGCGGTAGCGACCGTCGGCGATGTAGCGCTGCTCCTCCGGTATCGGATAGACGCAGGCCGGGTTTAGCAGCCGGTTGCTGCGAAGGTCTACCTCGGCGGTTTCGGTCTCGCCCCAGAAGCCGCTGACTAGGCGCGGTGCGTTCTCCCTAATCACGAGCTCGTGCTCTACCTGCGGGGCGTCCTCGGCCGGGGCGAGCCCGGTAAGCGGGTCAATCTCAACCTCAATGATGTCATCCGGCCGCCGCCTCCGTTCCCAGCGGTTCGGCATGACCTCATCGGGATCCATCTCGAGCTCGAGTTCAAACCCCGGTTCCGGCCCGCGCTCGTCGGCTTCGGCCGGCGCTTCGAACTCCGCGTCGGCGTGTTCCTCGAGGTCGTGGACGAGGTTTCCGAGAACGTGGCGATCGAGGAGCTCGGTGTCCTCGGCATCGAGAATCGTTTCGCTGTACTCGCCCCATATTTGAGAGGCGTGTACGCCGGTCAGCGTGAGATCGGGGTCGGCCGGTGCGCGGTGCGCGGCGCCTTCGTCGTCGATCCGGTACTCCATCGGCGCCGGGGAGTCCTCACCGAGCCAGACTGCGGTCACCATTTCGTCCGCAAAGCCCACGAACCATCCGTCGGTGTTGCGGTCGGTGGTGCCGGTCTTGCCGGCGACCGGAATTTCTTGAGCGGCGTGGCGGCCGGTGCCATAATCCATCACGCTCCTGAGCATGTCGCGCATCAGGTAGGCCTCGGCGTCGGACAACACCTGCGCAGGCTCCGCGGTGTTGTCGGGCCGCTCGTAGATCGTCTCGCCGTCGGCGGTCTCGACCTTGGTGATGGTATGGTTGTCGGGTGTGGCGAAACCGTCGTGGAACACCCCGTACGCCGAAGCCATCTCGAGCGGAGACACGCCGCGCTCGAGCCCCCCGAGCGCAAAGGCGTAATGGCCTTCGCCGCCGTCGTCCTCGGTTAAGGTCGAGAAGCCGTAGCGGTCTATGTGCTGCCTCACTTCCTCGAGACCGAGCGCCGCAAGTGTACGAACCGCCGCGACATTCACCGAGTATGCGAGGGCATCGCGATAGCTGATCAGGCCACGATATCGGTGGTCGTAGTTGATCGGCCAAACGAGCTTGGCATCGGGTTCATCGGGGTCGCTAAACACCACCGGCAGATCGTTGACGACCGTACCCGGATGGTGACCGGCCCGGATCGCCGCGGCGTAGATAAACGGCTTGAACGCCGACCCCGGCTGGCGGGTTGCCTGCGTCGCGCGATTGAGGCTGTCCTCGCCGCGTCCTCCGACCATCGCCCGTACCGCCCCGGTTGCGGTATCTACCGTGACGAGCGCCGGCTGCGGCTGCAGTTGCCGCGAGTCCGACCCCGCATCTGCCGCGTACGGGTCGGGCGAGGGTTCGCGGGTCGGCACCAACCCGGTCTCGAAGGCGTGTTCAACGGCGTCCTCGGCCGCCTGCTGTTTGTCACGATCGAGCGTGGTGTGAACCTGTAGCCCCCCGGTATAGACACGTTGCGAACCGTAGCGCTCTATCAGGCGGTTGCGAACGTGCTTTACAAAGTAGTGTCCGATGTCCTCGGCCTCGAGCGGCTCCTCGGCAACCTGCAACTCGTGCCCCGCGGCTTCATCGGCTTCGTGCTGCGTCACGTACCCGAGACCGCTCATGGTTTGAAGCACCAGATCACGTCGGTTCTGCGCAGCTTCCGGGTTGCGGTGCGGCGAGTAGAACTCCGGCGAGCGAGGAAGCGCCGCGAGCGTCGCGATCTCGTGCAGATCAAGCTCATCGAGCTCCTTGTTGAAGTAGCGCTCGGCGGCGGCCTTCACCCCGTATGTGCCCGACCCGAGGTAGATCTCGTTGAGGTACATCTCGAGGATCTCGGCCTTGCTGTAGCGCCGCTCGAGCTCGAGCGCAATGCGCATCTCTTGAAGCTTGCGGGTGAAGGTGCGCGCGTGACCGAGGTACACGTTGCGCGCGAGTTGCTGGGTTATCGTGCTGCCGCCCTCTACGATTGCACCCTCTCTGATATTCGCGACCGCCGCGCGCAGCATCGCTCGCAGGTCTACCCCGCGGTGATTCCGAAAGTTGCGATCCTCGATCGCGATGAAGGCCTGCTGCATCTGCGGCGGGATCTCGTCGATCTCTACCCAGGTTCGGTCTTCTTCGTAGAGATCGGCGAGCACCTCCCCGCCGGCATCGTATATTACGGTGGTCTCGCGCGCTTGGTGTTCCTCGACAACCGGCGCGCCGGTCCAGATCGAGAGCATGACGGTCCCAAGCGCAATTGCAGCGATTACGAGGACAAGAGACACCGCTATCGCGACGAGCGCACGGGTCTTTATGTGGCTTAGTTGCACCGGTACCATACGGGGTATCGTTCAAAACATACTACTCCACGAGCCCAACCGTCGACTCACCCGGAGCACGAGAACACGACTCTATTCTTGACAAGATCGCTGAGCGACCCGACACTGTTGACAGATGCTCAATCGGAAGCTAATCAGGAAACCGAGACTCGGGCGTGGCGCTCTTCGCGGCTGTCTCGTTGCTGCGTTGCTCGTGGCGGCGGTTACGCCGCTCACCGCGCGCGACTGGCCCGAGCCGTATCGCACAATCGACCCGTACGCGCTGTTACAGCCGGGCGAGCCCGGTGCGGTGTTCGACTGGGAGTTCAATCCCCAGGTGTTTCGCGGCTCGGATCACGACGCGTTTCAACTGAACCTCGTAGGCGGCGCCGGGCTGTTTCGCATCGGTGACCGCTTCGCCGCCGGTATGCGCTACGGCACCTACCTGATGAACGGGCCGTCGTACGAAGGCTCCCCCGGTACGCCGCACGGTGCGCTCGATTGGCTGATCAACGCTATTCAGTTCGAGTACGGGCTGCATCTTGCCTACGATCTTAACGGCTTTCGGTTGCTCGGGGAGTACTCGCGTGCGAGTCAGCACCCGTTTGAGGGACGCGACGATGTCTCGAGCGATGTATCGTACGACCGTGTCGCGGTCGGGATCGGCGCGCCGCGCGTGCCGTTTGGAGACGGCGGCATGCTTACCGCAGCGGCGCGCATTGCATATGTGGACCTCTGGGATGCTTGGGATCACCGTACGATCGGTAAGCCGCGCACGCAGTGGATGCTGCGCACCGGCGTGTTGGCGACCTATCCGCTCACCGACGGGTTTCGCGGCCGCTTCCGCCCGCATCTCCTTGCCGAGCTGCACCCGGATTTCTTCACCCAACGCGGCGACCGCCCCGACGCGGTGCTCGCCGCCCGCGCCGGTCTGCGCCTCACCGACGACTCTACGCCGCGGGTTATCGACCTCTATTTCGACGCCTACCTCTCGGCCGATTCCGAGAAGATGGCCGAAGAGGACCGCGAGGAGTCGCCGGTCGCGCTTCTCGGCATAGGGATACGCATCGGAAACGCCTCGGC
>PUOW01000288.1 GCA_003552185.1 Spirochaetaceae bacterium | reverse complement strand
GGGCGTCACGTGTTGTTCGGCTTCTCGGCGCCGGGGCTGTTCGATCTGCGCCCCTCGCCGCTCGCCGCAAACACCCCCGGAGTTGAGATTCACGCTACCTTCCTCGAGAACCTCGTTACCGATTCATTCATGCGTACCGCGCCCGCGGCGGCGGATGCAGTGCTTATCGCGGCCGCGGCGTTCCTCGCGGCGTTCGCGGTGAGTTTCGCCGGCGGCACGCGCGTCACGGTCGCGGTCTACGCCGTGGTTCTGCCGCTGCCCGCGATCGTGGCAACCGCGGCTTACGCGGCGGGGTGGTGGGTTGCGCTTGCTGCGCCGACCGCTGCGGCGGCGGTCTCGCTCGCCTCTTCCGGGATCGCCAACTACGCGACCGAAGGCCGACAGCGCCGTTTTATTAAGAACGCCTTCAGTCAGTATCTCAGCCCGGCGGTGATCGAAAACCTCATCAACGAGCCCGACCGCCTCAAGCTCGGCGGCGAGCGACGGGAGCTCTCGATCTTCTTCTCCGATCTCGAGGGCTTCACGAGCCTCTCGGAAGGGCTCTCACCGGAAGAGCTTACCTCGCTGCTGAACGAATATCTCTCGGCGATGACCGACATCATCCAGGAGGAAGGCGGCACAATCGACAAATACGAGGGCGACGCGATCATCGCGTTCTGGAACGCGCCACTAACCTTCGACGACCATGCCGAACGCGCGGTACGCGCCGCGCTGCGCTGCCAGGACACACTCGCCGCGCTGCGCCCGCAGTTCTATCGGCGTGTCGGGAAGGAGCTTCGGATGCGAATTGGGCTCAATAGCGGCCCGGCGGTTGTCGGAAACATGGGGTCGCGTACGCGCTTCGACTACACCATGCTCGGCGACGCGGTCAATCTCGCCGCCCGCCTCGAGGGCATCAATAAGCAGTTCGGCACCTATACCATGATCTCGGCCGATACCGCGCGCGCGCTCGGCCCCGGTTTTGAACTGCGCGAGCTCTCGCGCGTTGCGGTAGTGGGCCGCGCCGAGCCGGTAACGGTCTACGAGCCGCTCGCCTCCCCCGGCACAGCGTCCGGCACAACGCCCGAGACAGCGCCCGGCGGCACCGAGGGCGGCGACCAAAACGGACAACGCGTCGTTCTCGCCGCGTTCTCCGAGGCATTGCAGCTGTACTACGACGGCGCGTTCGAGCGCGCGCGTGAAGCGTTCGAGGCGATCGCGGAGCACGACCCCCCGGCGGCCCGATACGCCGAGCGCTGCCGCGAACTCATCGCCGATCCGCCTGCCGAATGGAACGGGGTATGGGTGATGACCTCGAAATGACCGCTCGCACGCGAGACGATCACGCCGCCACCACGCCGCCACCAGGCGGCCACGCATCGCTTGACACCCGGCCTGCAACATATTAATTTATATATGTAGCGCAATGCTTATAGAAATATCGGAGGATACAATGACCGAGCAGCTAACGAAGCAAGACTTTCTCGATAAGGTGTTTGATTTCGAGAACGAAACCGAGTGGAACTACAAGGGCGACAAGCCCGCAATCATCGATTTCTACGCAGACTGGTGCGGCCCCTGCAAGATGGTGGCCCCAATCCTCGAGGAGCTCTCTGAGGAGTACAAAGATAAGCTGCATATCTACAAGATAGACACCGACAAGGAGCAGGAGCTCGCCGGCGCATTCGGTATCCAGAGCATCCCGTCGATCTTGTTCATCCCGGTGGACGACAAGCCGCAGATGGCGGCCGGGGCGCTCCCGAAAGACCAGCTCGTGAAGGTGATTAACGACGTCTTGAAGGTGGCGTAGCTACTCAAGAATTTCAGGCGATCCCGCCTCGGAGGAAGAGCGATCACGATCCCTGATCGTGCTCCGAGGCGCCCGCGCCCGCATCCAGATCGCGGCCGGACGTTTCGCCGGCGTGCCGTAGCTCCACGGTAGAATGCCGCAGCCCCGACTCGCCAAACTCAAACGTGAATCTACCGATATCCCCGCGGTACCACGCCTCCGAGTGCTCGATTACCGTGCCATCCTTCAGATACGTCAAGGTTTCGACATACTGTGCCGGAAGCCCCGCCTGCACTTGAAGCAACTCGGCCTCCTCCGGCGGGAGCGAAACCGGCTCTAAAGACCGAATGCACTTTGTAAGCAGCAACCCATAGTCGTTCTGCAGCACGCCGTGCAACGAGTGCTCGGTGAAATCTTTGCGCTCGATCTTGGGTAGCAAATGGTAGGGTAAATACGAATCCACGACCATCAAGGGACAGTTATCGACCGATCGTAGTCGACGCAGAAAGAACACAGGCCCCGAGTCGGCGCCACCGGCCTTCAGCCGCGCACCGAGCTTAGCCGCCTCCGGCGCGACAATCTTCGTTTCGAGCACCGCGGTCTGCGGGCTCATACCTTTAGAGGTCATCTCTTCGTTAAAGGTCGCGAGACCGAAATTGAAGCTGCGATCGATCTTGCGCGGAAAGATGAACGTCCCTTTGCCTTGCGTTCGGTAGACGTACCCTTCCTGCACGAGTTCGCTTATCGCCTGACGAACGGTAGGGCGGCTTACTTGAAAGTGTTCGCAGAGCGCCGTTTCGGTCGGGAGCGGCTCACCCGCCGCACTTTCGGCGATATGACTCAACAAATGCTGCTTGATCTGATAATACAGCGGTATAGGCGAAACCTTATCGAGATGGCGCTCAACTATGCTCATCGCCCTGCCCCT
The DNA here is from genome assembly GCA_003552185.1 of Spirochaetaceae bacterium. GTDB lineage: Bacteria > Spirochaetota > Spirochaetia > DSM-27196 > SLAA01 > B1Sed10-166. The sequence continues at coordinate 6,007 of PUOW01000288.1, read as the reverse complement.
TACTGCTTGCCGAGCGATACAACCGTATCCCAGACTTCTGCATCTACAGCAACTCCATTCTCAAGGTTATCAACACGCGTCCGTAGTTCGCGCTCACCAGGATACCGCACCTCTCCGTGTTCAGAAACCCGAGCCGAACCTTTTACGAACGAAACTGCGTCATTAAGGATCTGGTTGGCGGCGTCGTGCCCGCGTACACCCGCTCCATAGGGATCGATCGCGATAAACACCTGTGACACCGCGTAGTCCTCGATGCCGGTCTTACCGATCTCATAGCTTGTGTTTCCGGCCGATACCAACGCCCCGATCAGGTCCAACACTAACGACAGCCCGGCCCCTTTCCAGTAGCCCATCGGCAATAGACGAGATGTCTCTTGAATCACAGCCGGATCACTCGTGATGTTCCCGTCGGAGTCGTACCCACCGGGGCACGGCAACTGCTCACCGGCGCGGCGGAGTTGGTCGAGTTTGCCGTATGAGAACTGTGTCATCGCGCTGTCGAACACGATCGGGCCGTCCTCCCGCGGGATAGCCATGATCAACGGGTTATTTCCGAGTCGAGTATCGGTGGCTCCCCACGCCGGCATATTCGGCTGCGTGTTGGTCCAGCAAATGCCGACCACACCCTCGCTCGCAGCCAGCCACCCGTAGGCACCACCACGCAGCCAGTGATGCGTGTTTCTTAGCCCAACCACTCCTACGCCGTGCTCTCGGGAAAGCGCGATCGCGCGGTTCATGCAGGTCTTGGCGTTATAAATGCCGAAGCCCAGATTCCCGTCCCACTGCTCCAAGGCCCCAAAGCTTGAGATGCATTCAGGCCGCCCGTTAATATCGATATGGCCGCTTTCGATATACTTGATCAGACGCGGGAAGCGATTGATTCCGTGCGAGTTCACCCCGTCGCAAGAGTTCTGCGCGATTACCTCCGCACAAATCTTAGCGACCGAATCTTCCACGCCGTAGCTCAGGAGAACGTCGGTAAACTGTTGCTTCATTTGCTCGATCGGGACTCTAACGGTCATATCGTGTACGCTCCTTTCTTGGTGGTGCGCAGGCCCAGCAATACCGCGCGCTCAAGCCCTACTCTGATTTTGCTTAACATTGCCATTGCGCTCATTGTACAATAGGTAAGAACAATAAAACAATAGCACATCCTATCTTTACGTTGACAGGTTATGCTTCAGTGGTATAATCATAAGCAGATTTATTTGGCGGGCGGGCGAGGGCATAAGTCGGAATAACCCGATCGGTCCATCCCTACCCGAAGGCTCAAGGAGGTTGGTCGTGAAACGACTATTCATGTTTGGCGTTATGGTGTTGTTGGTCTTCGGTGCCGGTTCGTTGTTATTTGCCGGTGGCGCCGCCGAGGAAGATGTGGATGAAGCGGTTGAGGAGCGCGATGTCATAAGCGCAACAATCGCAGTGGCCCCGCCCGATTATACCAATCTAGCGGGTGAAGCATTCGCCGCGTACGTAGCGGCCGCTACCGACGGTGAGATTCAAATCAGCACGGTCCTGCACGATGCTGTCGGCGGCGATCAAGAGGCTACCGACCAGCTGCGTTTGGGAGAGCTCGAGTTCAACTTGGCCGGCGGCGGCGGGCTCGCGCACGCGATTCCGGATGTTCAGGTTTATAACTGGCCGTTTCTGTTCGCTAATCGCAGCGAGTTCTACGAGCTCATGATGGAAGAACAGTACGTTCAAGACATCACCGAGCACTTTCTTGCTGAAACCAATAACGAAATTCGCTTTCTCGCCGCAGGCGAGAACTCGATTCGTCATCTCTACATTACCGAGGGCCCGATCCGTGTTCCGCAAGACTTAACCGACTACGGCATCTCGATGCGCACCCGAGAGCTTCCGCTCGACCAGCAGTTGTTTGAGGCGCTCGGCGTAGCCGAGGTCGTAGCGCTTCCGGCTCCGGAACGTTACTCAGCACTGCAGACCGGCCTGATCGACGCCACCGAGGGTGGGCTTGCCTCGGCATGGGCCGCCGGGTTACTGGAGGTGCAGGAGCACGTCACGCTCACCGGACACGCGTACGACTACTTCACCCTCGTGGTGAACAACGACTTTTATGAATCGCTAACCGAAGATCAACAGCTAGCGATTCAGGAAGGCGCCCGAGTCGCGATGTGGGTGAACAACGGGCATGCTATCACCGAAGAGCAGGAAGTGATCGAAAAGATGCTGGCCGAAGGCGTCCAGATCTACACCCCCACTCCCGGCGAGTTGGCCGAGTGGCAAGAGATCGCGAACCAAGTCGGCGACGATGTGATGCCGGAACTCGTTTCCCAAGACTTCATCGACCTAACGATGGACGCGCTCGAGCGGGTCAAAGAACGGTTGCGACAACGATCCGGACAATAGTCCCGGCACCGCTGAGGTCGCGTGACCACACGCGAACGAAACCTTACAACGGAACGCGCCGGGATATACCCGGCGCGTTCTGCATAAACGACGGAATAACGCAATATGCTAATCGCGGTAACGCTTCTCGCAATGATAGGCCTGATCATCTTGGGTGTCCCAATCTTCTCGGCGATGGGATTCGCTTCGATGATTCACTACTTCGAACTCGGACGAACAAGCGCGGGCGTTGTACTTTCACAGCGGCTGTACGCAGGGGTCACCGGCTTCGCGTTTCTAGCCGTCCCGATGTTCTTGCTCGCGGGCGAGATTATGACGCGCGGGGGCCTCACCGACCGTTTAATCAGGCTCGCGCGTGCAATCGTCGGGCACTTCACCGGCGGCCTGGCACAGGTAAACGTGCTGTCGAGCGTGTTCTTCGGCGGTATCTCGGGCTCGGCACACGCTGATGTCGCCGCAATCGGCAGTTTGCTCATCCCGGCAATGAAAAAGGAGGGCTACCCCCCAGGATTCGCAGGTGCACTAACCGCGGTCACCGGCACGCTTTCGCCCATGATCCCGCCGAGCATCGTGCTGATTATCTACGGGTCCACCTTCAATGTCTCGATCGGAGCCCTTTTCGCGGCGGGATTAAGCATCGCACTCTTCCTTGCAGTGGCGTATATGCTCATGACGTATTTCTTGGTTCGCAGAAACACCAAGATCCCGAAACATCCCCGCGCTGCCCGAGCCGAGCTCTGGGCCGCATTCAAGAACGGCATTCCTGCGCTGGGCATGCCGGTCATTATTGTGGGCGGCATCTTCATGGGCTACTTCACCGCTACCGAGGCGGCGGCTATCGCGGTGTTTTACAGCCTGGTTGTCACGGTTGGGGTCTACAAAACCCTCCGCTTGCGCGATCTGCCGAACATCTTTAGAAACGCCGCGTTCACAACCGCGGCGGTTGCTATTCTCGTAGGCGTTGCCATTTCGTTCTCGTACGTGATGGTACGCCGGCAAGTACCGCAGATGGCTGCCGGTTACGTCCTGTCGTTGACCACCAACCCGATCGGTATCGCTATTCTGATTCTCATCGTACTGCTGATCGCCGGGATGTTCATTGATAGAACCGCAAACATTCTCTTATTCGGCGGTATCCTCATCCCGATCTTTACGCAAGTGTTGGGCTTCAGCCCCGTGCACACCGCTATGATCATCGTCATGGCCTTAGGCGTAGGCCACATGACGCCGCCGGTCGGCGGAACGTTGCTCACTACCGCGCTCGTGGGCAAGATGTCGGTAGTAGATATCACGCGCTACGTATGGCCGTACATCATACTTGAAGTGGCGGTCACGATGGTTGTGATTCTGGCACCGCCTTTGAGCGAGTTTTTGCCGCGCCTGCTGGGACTCGGCGGAGTATAAGGAACGCGCATTATGAAACAGTTCGTCGGTTCGTTTGTAAGTATCTGTGACGCCGCGATGGATTACCTCGATCGTGTGGTACAGCTCGTGGTCACTTTGGCTATCGCCGGCCTGTTCGTATCGGTCATGATTCAGATCGTGATGCGCTACGTCTTCGGTATACCTCTGTTTTGGATAAGTGAGCTCGCAGGCTATTTGTTGGGACTGTTGGCGTTATGGGGGACCGCGACCTGCGTGCGTCACGGGGTGCACGTAAAGGTGCTCCTGTTTCGACGGATCGCCCCGGATTGGCTGAACCACATTCTCGCGATTCTCGGTAACTCCGTAGTCATCTACTACTGCGTTCTATTGACAATGTTCGGCTGGGTGTTCGTGGAGCGCAGCATGGGGCAGCTGTCTCCAAGCAATGTGTTCGATGTCTTCTGGCCGCGCTTGGCACTGCCGACCGGAGCTGCGCTCGCAGCGATTCAAGCGGTCAATCTAATCTTCCAAGAGATCGCAGTATGGACCGGACTCAAGCCGCGCTCGGTGGCCTCAAGCGAAGAGTAGAGTAGCCACAAGGAGCGCACAGTGAAGTATCGTGAGTTTGGGGCCGGCGGCATCCGCGTATCGGAGGTGTGCTACGGAACATGGCGCTACGCCAACCCCGAGGGTTTTGCAGATGAACGATCTCGCGAAGGAGCGGCCGCGCTGCGAGAAGCTCTCCAGCGCGGCGTAAACTTCGTTCATTCCAGCCATGAGTACGGCACACGGTGGATAACCGGTGACGTGCTGCGGCAATACCCCGACCGCCACGAACTGCACCATATCATAAAGGTGAACGAGCCCGATTTCGGCGAACTCCGCTTCGACCGTCGGAAGTTTCGGGCCCAAATCGAAGATGCTCTGCGCGAGCTCCATGCAGAACACATCTCGATCGTACAACACCTGCAGCGCGGAAGCGTTTCAAAAGACATAGCCTATACCGCCGCTGCCGACGAGACACGCATCGCCGAGTTCCGCGAGACCGCCGACGACCTGCGCGAGGAGTTCACCCGGCTAAAGCAGGAAGGTAAGGTTCAAGCGCTTGCGAGCTTCCCTTACACCTTCGGCTTCGCACGCGAAGCGGTTACCTCCGGGATCTACGACGGTCTCGTCGCGTATTTCAACGTCCTAGAAACCGAGTGGTTAGATCTATTCCCTGCCATGGCTGAGCGGGGTATGGGGTTCGTTGGAATACGGCCGTTCTGTGCCGGGTTGCTTACCGACCGCCGCGTGGACCGCTCAACTCTTGCAGAGGACGACCGGCTCCGAACCCCGAACTGGGACGGGAAATACGACCAGCTCAACCATATTCGAAACGAGCTTGATCTCCGCCCCAAATCTTGGACCGAGTACGCTCTGCAGTTTGCTCTGATGCACCCGCTCATCGCATCCACCGCGGTAAGCATCAATTCCCGGGCGCAGTTGGCAGATGTCTTGAGCGCAACCGAAGACAGCTACCTCGACAAGGCGCAACTCGAGCAGATTCATCGGTTGAACAAAGCGCACCTTCGGATGGACTGACGCGAACAACGGCATTCGGCGTGCCCGTCGCTCGCGTGATATTGACAAAGCCCGCCCCTTCGCAGTAGCCTACCGATGACTGCAGCCCGGGTGGTGAAATTGGTAGACACGCTAGGTTCAGGGTCTAGTGGGCGTAAGCCTGTGCGAGTTCGAGTCTCGCCCCGGGCAATGTAAATCCTTTCCAGAGATGAACTTAAAAGCTCCCCGTTGGGGAGCTTTTTTGTTTTTGTGGTTCGTGCGCCGATGCCACGCGGCGATCTGATCGACCATGTTCTTCCGACGTCGAACGAGCAGTCGCACGCGTTACAAGCACGGAGTTTGATGAGAAGGCAAAAGGGCAACGGTGATTCCTGTCAGTAATTTAAGGTTTATGATAATATTGGATATTATCTGCAATAACTCGGGCATGGTGGTACGGTAACATGCGATTTCTGAAATGGTTCGCTGCCTTACTCGTCGGCATTGCAGCGGTAGTATCGCTCGGGGTACTAGGCGCTTCGATCAACACGCGTGCCACGGTGTTTAACCGGGCCACCTGGACGAACACCATCACTGAGATGTATGACATTCGTCGCCTAAGCTCCGTCGTACAAGAGGTTGGACCGGAGCTGGGAGCTGCAATGGCAGATGAACCTCTAACTGAGCTAACGGTCTTACAGGCAGCTATTGCTCACGAGATGCTCGCCGT
>PUOW01000137.1 GCA_003552185.1 Spirochaetaceae bacterium | reverse complement strand
GTCTGCTATCCTCGCCGTCAGTGCCATGACGTCATCTAAGTATTCCGGCGCTGCAGGATCCGCCGGCGCCGCCATCACGGTAGAGGCGCTGACGAAACGCTACGAAACCGTAACCGCGGTAGACGGGGTTGCGTTCGCGGTGCGACAGGGCGAGATCTTCGGCTTTCTTGGGCCAAACGGCGCCGGGAAGACCTCCACAATCAATATGCTCACCGGTCTTGCCCGGCCGAGTTCAGGGCGGATAACGATACGCGGCATAGACTGCTCGAAAAACCCGAAAGCGGCGCAGCACCTCATGGGAGTGGTGCCCGACGAAAGCAATCTCTACCCGGAGCTGACCGGTTTTGAGAATCTCTGCTTCTGCGGGGCCTTGTACGGCATGCGGCGCCCGCAGCGCGAGCGGCGCGCCCGAGAGCTGCTCGCGATGTTCGGCCTGGAACACGCGGCCGACCGTGGGTTCGGCGCATACTCCAAGGGAATGAAGCGCAAGTGCACGATCGCTGCAGGGATCATCCATTCGCCCGAAATTCTGTTCCTCGATGAGCCCACCTCCGGGATCGATGTCGCGAGCGCGCGGCAGATCCGACGGTTGATACGAGATCTCAACGCCGGCGGCACCACGGTGTTCTTAACGACGCATTATATCGAGGAAGCCGAGCGTCTCTGCGACCGAGTGGCGTTCATCGTCGACGGCCGCATCGTGGCGCTCGATGCGCTCGATGTCTTGATGCGCGACACCGAGGGGCGCGAGATCGTACGCTTCGAGGTAGCCGACCCCGCGCTGCTGGAGGCGACGCAGAGCGAGGTGCAGGCGGCCTTCAGCGAGTTCCGGTGCTCCGTCGAGAAGGCGGCGCTTCGGGTCGAGTCGCTCGACCGCCGGCCTCTGCGAATTGGGCCCCTGGTTCGGCACTTGGAGGAGCAAGGGCTTGAGGTGCTCGAGGCAAGGAGACTTCGCCCCTCGCTCGAGGAGGTGTTTGTTCGCATCGCCGGGATCGAGCCCGAGCGCATGAGCGACGACGCCGGAGCCGAACTGCAGCGCGGAGGCTCGTCGTGAAGGCGCTGATCGCACTACACAGCATCCTGGTGAAGGATATGCAGGCGTACTACTTGAAGCCTCCGAATATCAGCTGGGGCTTGATCTTTCCGCTTGCCTGGACCGGGATGTTTTTCGTGCGCTCCGGGCAGGGGCTCGACAGCGTGCCGGCGTTGCTGCCGGGCGTAATGGCAGTCTCGGTGCTGTTCGGCACTACGAGCATGCTCGCGGTTACGGTAACCTTCGAGAAGAAGGGCCGATCGTTCGAGCGGCTGCTGCTGGCGCCGATCTCGCTCGAGCTGCTGATGTTCGCGAAGACGCTCGGTGCAATCGTGTTCGGGGTTGCAAACGCGTTCGTCCCGGTTGCGATCGCCGCCGTGATCACCGACCTCACCGGGATCGCCTGGGGCGTGTTGTTCGCGGCGGTGGTGCTGATCGCGGTGAGCTCCACCTTTCTCGGCTTGTTTATTGCGGTGGCGGTGAAGGAGGTCTTCGAGGCGCAGACCTTCTCGAACTTCTTTCGATTCCCGATGCTGTTTCTCTGCGGCCTGTTCTTCCCGATCGCGCAGCTGCCGTTCTGGTTGCGCCCGGTCTCGTTCGCCTTACCGCTCACCTACGGCGCCGACCTGCTGCACAACGCGGTGCGCGGTGCGGGCGAACTGCCGATCTTACTGAACCTCGTAGCGCTGGTTGCGTTCTGCACGCTGTTGTTCACGGTGAGTTTGCGGAGCATTCGGCGCAAATGGATAGTGTGAGATGCCTGAACGCCGGTGCCCCAGGGCGCCGCTGCCCCAGGGCGCGCGGCGCCGCCGGCTACTCGAGTATCAGGCTCGTTCCGGTGTGATTGTGAAAGTAGTGCTCGCTGAGCTCGGCGAGTCGCCCCATAGCGGTCTCACCGGTGCAGTGCGACATCCCGAGCAAGGTGCCGTCGCGGCTTGAAAGCGCTGAGAGCGCCGAGAGCGCCTTGTGGAGCCGCGCACCCGAGGCCTCCATAAGATGCGTGCCCCCGAGAATCGCGTAGATCGGCTCTTCGAAACGCTGCTGTACGGTTGCAACGATGTTCAGGATGCCGGGATGCGAGCACCCGACGAGCAGCACGAGTCCTTGTTTCGTTTTCACGACTAACGATACTTCGTCCTCGAACCGATCGATCTCGAACCCGGTGCGGCCGGGGATCACGAAGCCCGGGTTCGGCCAGTCGGGGTCTTGGGTGCGGTCGAACTTGGTTACCACAAACACGTTCTCGAGTATCTCGGTGAGTTCCTCGCTGTGCTCCTGTACGCTATGGCCGTGTTGCTCGACCTCGGCGCGGCTGAAGCGATTGCCGTTGTACTCCAGCGCCGGCCCGTTTACGCCGTACTTCGGGGCAAAGAAACCCGAGCCGATATGGAGGGTGAGGTTTCGCGTTGTGGCGCGCAGCAGCTCCGGAAACCCACCGGTATGATCGTAGTGCCCGTGACTGAGCACAACCTGCGTAACGTCGTCCGCCGGGTTTTCGCGCAGATATTTCGCGTTTCTCAAGAATAGATCACTTTGTCCGGTGTCGAACACAACGCAATCGGTGCCGGAACGCACCAGAAACGACAGGCCGTACTCGGCGGTCAGCGACTTATGCTTCCCTGCGGAGTTTTCAACCAGAGTGGTTATCGTGAACGCCATATTACCTCCTTTGGACAAAACCGACGCAGCCGCTATCTTAGCATGTGGAGTCTATAATGTGCGCTATCTAGTGGGCTATCTAGAAACAATCCCGAAGCAATCTGCAGCACGTTTGTGCACGATGCGCGATCCGAATGTTATAATCCCTGCTCATGGTAGGAACATGCAATTGCCGGCGCCACCGGCGTCGCGCCGGTATGCCGACGCGCTCGGAACTCCGAACCGAACTCGGCGTGACCTTGATCGGGTTGGTGCTCGTTGTACTCGGCGGGTGTGCCGCGCTCGGCGACGGGCTGCAGCCGCCGCAACGACCCGAAGCCGTCGTAACCTCGGCCGAGATCACGGCGCTCTCGTTTGAATCGGCCGAGATCACCGCACAAGTGCGGATCGACAACCCAAACCCGTTCGGCGTCACCCTATCCGGTATTTCGTACGCGCTCGGGATCGAGGATGCCACGCCGCTGCAGGGCCTCATCGACCGCGAGATCACGATTCCTCCGGACGACTCGAGCTCGATAGAGGTGCCGTTACGAGTTGGGTGGTCGGAGCTGTATGACTCGGTTCGGGCGCTTGCCGACCGTAACGAAACGGCCTATTCGCTTGAGCTTACCCCGGTGGTTTCGGTTCCGGTTCTCGGCACAGTCGAGCTGCCGTTGCGGACCGAGGGAAGCCTGCCGCTGCTGCGGTTGCCGGAACCGGCGTTTGCCGGAATCGAGGTGCGGAGCATAGGGCTCACGGGCGCGGAACTGGGGGTAAGCTTCGAGTTGAACAACCCGAACTCGGTTGCGTTACTGCTCCGCGAGTTGCCGTACTCGCTCGAGCTCGGCGGTCGCCGAATAGTGAGTGGCGATATAGCGGATATCGAAGGGCCTGAGGATTTCGACCGGGTCGACGGCCCCGACGCGGAAGCGGTGCTCGATGCCGAGGACAGCGCGCGATACACCGTGGTGGCTTCGTTGGCGTTTCTCGAGGTGGGGCGGGTAGTCCGCGACGCCGTGGTGGCGCACGAGCCGCTTGCATATCGTTTCGAGGGGGAGCTCACGTTCGGGGTGGCGTTGCCGCTGGTGGAGCCCACCACCGTTCCGTTTTCGTTTTCCGGCCGAGAAGCGCCGGGCGCGCGTTAGGCGGCTGCAGCGCGCCGCCGGAGGCCCGAGCGGTTGCTGTAGTCCGAGCGGCTGCTTTGGCCCGGGCTGCCGGCGCCCGCGCCGCGCTTACAACGCGGCTGCGGCGGCTCCGTCGCCGCGGGGGTCCGATGCGCCCCACAGCGTGCCGTTCGGCTCGCGGTGTACAATCGCCCCGAGCCCAAAGACCGAGCGCGCACTCCCTCCGACCGTTCGCACGCGATGGCCCTTCTCGGTGAGATCGCGCACAACATCGTGCCCCGCCGCGTCCTCGAGGAGCAGTTCGCCTTCGGGTCGGCCGTCGGCCAGTTGGAAACGCGCTCGGTCGAGCGCGGTCTGAGGGTCGAATCGATCACGAAGCAGCGCCACCACGGTCTGTAGGTGTCCTTGCGGCTGCATCATGCCTCCCATAACGCCGAACGCCGTTACCGCTCCCGAGTCGTGGGTAATCATCCCTGGAATGATCGTATGGTAGGGGCGCTTGCCGGGCTCGAGCGCGTTCGGATGCTGCTCGTCCAGCACGAACCCGTGCCCTCGGTTTTGCAGCGAGAAGCCGCAGCCGCGCGGTACGATGCCGGTGCCGAAGCCCATGAAGTTGCTGTTGATAAACGAACAGACGTTCCCGAAACGATCGGCGCAGCAGAAGTACACCGTGTCGGCGCCCGGCGTGCCGAGTGCTCCGGGCGCGGGCGACGGCAGAGTGGAAAGGCGGTGCTTTGGTTCGATCAGCCGGGCACGGCCGGCGAGCTCACTCGGCGACAGCAGCTCAGGGACCGGGATCTCGGCTGCAGCGGGGTCGGCGATATACGCCTCGGCCGCCGTAAACCCAATGCGCATTGCTTCTATCATCGCGTGATACTCGTCCGCGTGCGGGCTCGGAGCCCCAAGCCCGGCCGGGTGTGCGCTCGCGGCCTCAAACTCGCGAAGTACGCCTAAGGCCACGAGCGCGGCCAAGCCTTGACCGTTCGGCGGACATTCCCAGACCGTAGCACCATGATAGGACAGCCCGATCGCCTCAACCATCTCGGTTTGGTGCGATGCAAGGTCGCTCATGCTGAGCACGCCGCCTTCGTCCCGCACAGCCGCAACGATTCGTTCCGCGATCTCGCCGCGGTAAAACGGTTCGGCGCCGTGAGCGGCAAACTGCGATAGGCTCCAAGCGAGTGTCGGGATGCGTATGCGCTCTCCGGTCTCGACGCTTCCGGCCGCCGCCGGCGAGTCGGCGGCGGCTCCCGCCGGAATCAGTTCGTGACCGTGTCTTCGCCCCGCCAGCTGCCGGCGTGCGCCCTCGGTCCACCAGCCGGCGGTGAGCGGCGCAACCGGGAACCCGTCGCGCGCAAGCGCAACGGCGGGGGATAGAACCTCCGCGCGCGCGAGCGAGCCGAAACGCTCGAGGAGCGTCTGCCACGCCGCCGGCGCACCGGGAACCGTGACGGTGTGCGCGTGAAACGGTGGTAAGCGCCGAGGCTCCTCGCCGGCGTCGGCGTCGGCGCCGGCGCCCGCCTCGGCCGCCGCGACGCCCTGCGCGGTCTCAAGCGTAAGAGCTGCAGGGCTCCGCCCCGACCCGTTGGCGGCGTACAGCTTGCCGTCGTCGGCGCAGTGATACAGCCAAAATGCATCGCCGCCGAGGCCGGTGGAGCAAGGCTGCGTTACCTGCAGCGCTGCGGCCGTCGCGACCGCGGCGTCGGCGGCGGTACCGCCGCGTTCGAGCACCTGAACACCGGCGGCGTTCGCAAGCGGCTGGCTCGACGCCACCATTCCTCCGGTGCCCGCAACCGGTGAGCGGCGAGAACCGAACTGTTCGTTGGAGTGGAATATCATCAGTCAATTATAGCAACGTCCGAGTCACGATTGTCAACGAACGGTTCGACTGCGCGTTAGAGTGCGCGTTAGAGTGCGCGGCTGCAGCGATGTGCGACTCGGCCTCCCGCTCGGTACAACGCTGCTCCGGCCCTATCCCGTTTGCTGTACGATCATGGCACGGCGATGACTGTATCGCTACCGCTGTCCGGTCGACTGGTCGACCGGCGGTATTCGATGGTATAGTGGCGAGGTAAAATGGAAGATAACATGCTCAACAGCGACCCCAGCGCTATCGACGACCCGCAACTCTTTCGCGTCGCGATCGAGGCGGCGAGGCACGCGGTTTACATTACCGATCGCGAGGGGAGATTCCTGTACGCCAATCCGGCCTTCGCCAAGGTTACCGGATACGAGCCCGCAGAGGTGCTTGGTGAAGAGACCAGGATACTCAAATCGGGGGTGATGGACGACGAGTACTACCGCAAGTTGTGGGAGACGGTGCTCGCAGGGCGTAGTTGGCGAGAGACGATCACGAATCGCCGCAAGTCCGGCGAGTTGTACGAAGCCCATCAGATCATCTCGCCGATTCTAAGCGAGCACGGCACGCCGAGCCGCTTCGTGGTAATCCAGGAAGACATCTCGGAGCAAGCGGCGGCGGAACGACGCGTTCGGGATCTCGCGCGTGAGTACGAGAGTATCTTCCGAAACACCCAGGATGCGATCTTCATGATCGAGGTGCTGCACCGTTCGGACGAGCCTGAGTTTCGCTTTGTGCGACTCAACCCTACGCACGAGCGCCTTACCGGCCTACGCACCGAGCAGGTGCGGGGAAGAACACCGTTTGAGCTGTTTGGTTCGGAGCTTGCAGGAGAGATCGTCGCGAATTATCGCTGGTGCTATGAGTCCGGCGAGGCCATCGTGTACGACGAGGTGCTCGATCTCGGCCAAGGTCCGCGCTCGTGGCGGACGCGGCTTGCACCGGTGTTCGATAACGGACGCATAATTGAGCTCATCGGCACGGCTCGCGATATCACGATCGAAGAGCGGCTGAAGAACGAGCAGCAGCTGTTCTTCGAGATCTCGCCGGATCCCTTTGTAATCTTAACAAGCGACGGGCGGTTCCACCAGCTGAGCCCGAGCTGGCGCGAGCTTATAGGTGGGGAGCTCGACGGCATAGTGGGTCGCTTTTTGCTTGACTACATCCATCCCGATGACCGTGAAAACGGTCTCCGCTTACTGGAACGTATGGGGGCAGGAGAGCCGGTGAGCGAGTTCGAGATGCGATTTGAGGTGGAGCACGGAGCGTATCGCTGGTTGTCATGGAGCGCCGCGAGCCCCACCACCGAAGGGCTGATCTACGCGGTGGCACGCAATATTGAAGAAAACAAACGGCTGCGCGAGCAGCTGGTAGAGCTTTCGAGTACCGACACGCTTACCGGGATCGCCAACCGAGCGAAAGGTCAGTCTGAGCTGCTGCGCGAAGCCGAGCGGGCTAAACGGTACGGCGTGATGTTGTCGCTTCTCATGTTCGATGTGGATCATTTCAAGCAGGTCAACGACACGCACGGCCATGCAGTTGGGGATGACGTACTGCAGCGGATCTGCCGGAAGGTAAGCGGCGAACTGCGCCCCACCGACACCTTCGCACGGTGGGGCGGCGAGGAGTTTATCGTGGTGCTGCCCGAGACCGATGCCGAAGCTGCGTGCCGTCTTGCCGAGCGATTGAAAACCGAGGTCGGCGCGCTCAGCCATTCGCACGGGGCGCCGGTTACCGTCAGCATCGGCGTAGCCGAGTACCGTGATTCCGAGGATCCCGATACCGGACTGCTGCGGCGAGCGGATGATGCGCTGTATCAAGCCAAGCAGGCCGGCCGAGACCGAGTTCGGATCGCTTCCTGAAAACAAAGGGGACGCTGAGTCGGGTATATATGAGCGATAAGGAATACACGTCTCAATACAGAGTGCCGGCCGATCCTGAGATTCTGAAGCGCCTTGAAGAGTACCGGCGTAACTCGGAAGCGCTTGAGCGGCTCATCTCGGACGCGATTGGCCTGTTCTCCCATCGAACCGAAGAGGCCCTTGTAAACTACATCGGCTCGGTCTTGATGCAGAGTTTTATCCCGTCGTATCTCGCGGTATTTCTCGATTCTCCTAATGTTCGAGAGCCGATCAGAACTATAGCGTATCGCAACATGCAGCCGTGGACGCCGCCTGTAACGATTCAATCCTTGGAGGAATATCGAGCATTCTTCAAGCTGCGACAACAGAGCGCAACGTACAGAGAAATCGCCGAGCACCTGAGCAATCGCGGCCGAGATATCGCGCTTTTGAACCCGGAACTTGTAGTGCCGATGCAAGGCCTAAACGGACTGCACGGGATAGTGGTGATCGGCAGTAAGGTTCTCGATGATGATTACAGCGAGGCCGAGCGTATGTTCATCGACCGGTTCTTCGTGTTCGCATCGATAGGGCTGCAAAACGTGATGCACTATAATCGGGCGGTGACCGATTACAAGACCGATCTGTTCAACCATTCGTTTTTTGACCAACGCCTCCACGAAGAAATCGCGAAGGCGAAGCGCTACGGCTCTCAGTTTTCCCTGTTCGTCGCGGATCTCGATCACTTCAAGGCATTAAACGATCGGTACGGGCATATGGCCGGCGACGAGGTGCTGGTTCAGTTCGCACGCGTATTCGAGCGACAGCTACGAGAGGAAGACGTGGTTGCTCGTTACGGCGGCGAAGAGTTCTTGGCGCTTCTCGTTGAGTGCTCCGAGGAAGCGGCCGTACAGGTCGCCGAGCGAGTGCGCCGTTCGATCGCGTCGACAACCTTCACCTTTCAAGATACTGAGATCTCGGTTACGGTGAGTATCGGGATTACGCAGTATCATGGGTGTTATGGGCCCGCAGGACTGGACGAACCCGATGCGATCATTGAACGAGCCGATCACGCACTGTATTGCGCCAAGGCCCAAGGGCGTAACAGAGTATGCGTTGCGCGGCCCGGGCTGCTTGCCGCTATAGATCGACGCAAGCGAGACCCTCGGCGATTGCGTTCGGAACGCGGGTGTGAAAACTGAGGAGGTGAGCATCGTTATGATGAAAGCAGCCACTCCGGCGGTTGAGATCCCTGTTCGAGAAACCGACGAGAACGAGGGGCCGGACGGAATTACTTGCAAGCAGGAGGATGAGTCATGAAGATCACAACGCTGGATCAGGTGCCGAAAACCGAGATGGCGGGGGAGGGGGTCACCTCAACGT
>PUOW01000005.1 GCA_003552185.1 Spirochaetaceae bacterium | reverse complement strand
CCTCCTCGCCTTCACGTTTGGCAAGATTGGTCGAAAGCCGCAGCCCATTGTAACTTCGCTCGGTTCCATACGGCGGGTCATTCAGCACAAATAACGTCTTCATTTCGTAACCTCCTCAATGCGATATCCCGAAGCCTTCCATTCGGCGATGCCATCTACCGTACGTGCAGCCGATATGCCGTGCTGTCGCAACTCCCGCACCGCCTCGTGCGAGAGCACGCAGTAGCGTCCCCGGCAGTAGGCTACAACTTTCTTGTCACGCGGCAGGCTCTCGATGCGTTCGCGCACCTCTTCAAGCGGCATTGAAACCGCACCGGGCAGGTGTCCGGCATCGAACTCCTCCCGTGGACGGACATCAACCACCACCACCTCATCGTTCATCAGCCGTTTCAGCAGCTCGCCGTAATCGAGCTGCTCGGCGGCGCCCTCGGTCTTCTCGGTGTCGAGCAGCTCGCCGATCGCAACCTTGATTTCCGAAAGCTCGGCCGCCGCGAGCTCAGCTATTGTGCCCCACAGGCGCACCCCAAGCGGCGTAGCGGAGTAGCGAACCGACCGCCCCTGTTTGCGACTGCGGGCGAGCTTGCGAGCCTGCAGTACATGCAGGTGATGCGATACCGTAGTCACTTTTGATCCTACTTCGCGTGCAACTTCCTCTACACCCCGCTCGCATTGACATAGCAAGTCGAGCAGTTCAAGACGCGTCGGTTCAGCCAGCGCCGCCATCACGCCCGCGATCTCGCGCATCACCGTCTGTTTGAACTCAGCATCGTGTTGTGCATCCTGCTGTCGATTTCGCTGTCCGCGCATCACACCACCTCCAGGCGGATATCCGGCGGCCGAGTTCGGCCGACCACTAACTCAACGACCAGTGCCTGCTACCCCTGAACCGGCATTGGCGAGCAGCGTCAAAAGGCCGAAGCTTCGGTGCCCTCGGAGTTGTAGAACCCAATCGCGTCTCCGAGCTCCTGCAGACGTTGGTTCGGTCGACAAACCGGTGCGCACCCCTGCCTATTCCGTCGAGACGAGTAGCGCAGAAATCATTACGCCCCCTTCGAATGCGAACGTTAACCACAGCGCATCTATCTGAGGACGAAGAAACTCACTCACGCTTCGCCCTGCCGAAATCCCGAGACCGCTTTCTCCAACAGCTCGACCAGAACTTGCTGTTCCTCTCTCGACAGCGCGCGCAGGAGCCGCTCCATGTTCGCGCTGCGGTGGCGATTGATCGCCTCGGCGAGCTCGCGCCCTTCATCACCCAGATACAGGCCTACCGCGCGCTTGTCATGTACACGCGGTTGCCGATACAACAACGCGCGTTGTTGCAGGCGGTCGAGCGTTGCGCTGGCGGTAGCCTTGGTAATGCCGCAGCCTCGCGCAAGTTCCGTCACTCCGGCACCTTCGTGCTGCGCGACCCAGCTCAAGACCGCGGCCTGTGCAGGTGAGACCCCGACGCGCTCGGCCGGTGAGTCGGAGAACTGTAGCGCCCGCAGCGCCCGCAGGGCTTCCGAGAGTCGTTCGGTAAGTAGTTCGGACGATGACGGCGCGTTCGCCTCGCTTGGTGCCGTCATGCGTGTGCCTGTCCGGCGACGGTCGCTTTCGCGCTTGTGCCGGTAACACCGCCGGCACCGTACCAAACCGCGTTAACCGGGCATACCTCTGCGCACCGGAAGCAAACAAGGCAACGGCGAGCGGCTATCCCGCGGGCGGGTTTCTTACGTCCATCGGCGTCGTGGTGAAAGATTGCATCGGTAGGGCAGACCGTGTCGCATTTGCCGCAGCCGATGCAGGTATCGGTATCGATCGCCATACTGCGCGTCGCGGACCGGGAGGCGTGATGAAGCACGGTACCGAACGGGCACAGCGTCGCGTGCCACCACTGCTCGTCGAACACCAGCGTTATTAGCACCGCAAAGACCGTTAGCGCAGTGAGGATCGGAACTGTAACGCCGAGCAGTTGCTGCGCAACCGCTGTTGCCACAAACGCGGCCAGCACAAGGTAGCGAAGCCACGCGCCCTGTAGCCAACGGCCGGGCATCGGACGGCGAATGCCGAGTTTGTCGTAGAGCCGGCGAAGCGGCCGAAACGCGGTATTGATCGGGCATACCCACCCACAGTAGAGCCGCGCCCAGCGCAGTGCCGACAACACGCCTACGGCGAAAACCGCCAACCACAATTGCACCACCCCGGCCACCGAGAGCCCAGCAAACAGCGCGAAAAACAGTATCTCAACAATTGTGCGCCGCCTTTGCGTTTTCGTGTAATGGTCGTGCTTTCTCATGCATTGAGCTCCTACCGGATTTAAATTAGTTCGTCTAACTAACTATGTAACACACCCAGTTCCGTGGGTCAAGGCGATCTCTGATACAAGTCTCCCATACAAGTTTCGTGCGCAGTGAAGCGCCGCTCGGATGCGGTGCTCCGATGCGGCGTGGCCCCGTTCGAGTACCAGCCGGCTCGGTCGTCGTGCTCGACGGCGGTGTGACTGAAGTGCGGAATCCCCAAACGGCTGAGCCTCCCAGGGCGAAGGCAGTCTTTCCCCCATAACATGGCCACCTACAGTAGAGATGATGCGCTGTTGACGTCGAAATCCGATAGGTGTATGTTAGTGTGCAATAACTAACTTTCATGGGCGGAGTCGGCAATGAAACGCCGGGCCATATTGAAGAGCACTACAACGAGACGGTGCGCCGCGAACCAGCAAAGGCAAAACAACATGACATTGACGGAACGGCAGCAAGAGATAATCGAATCGGCAATTGCCATCATTGGCGAACAAGGGATTCAGGAGCTCACAACCAAGAAGCTCGCTGCGCGAATCGGCGTGTCCGAACCGGCTTTGTATCGCCATTTTGACAACAAGCTCTCGATTCTAACGGCGATCCTCGATCATTTTGCCGATTGGGCAGAGGAAACCCTCAGACAGATCGTGCAGAGCGACCTCCCTCCACCGGAGAAGCTCAGAGAGTTCTTTCGCCGGCAGACGAAGCGTTTCGCTGAGTCGCCGGCCGCTTCCGGCGTCGTTTTTGCGGAAGAGATTTTCAAGAATGAAAACGCGCTCGCAGAGCGCGTCAAAGACATTATGAGCAGCACCGAGAAAGGAATCATGACAATTCTCGCCGAAGGCACCGAAACCGGTCACTTTCGCACAACGGTATCATTGTCGCACCTGGCGACCATCACATTGGGTACCCTTAGGCTCCTGGTGACCCGTTGGCGCCTAAACGGCTTTGCCGGAAACATCCATGAGGACGGGTTGAGCCTGGCAAATTCGTTGTTGCTGCTGTTTAGTCCTGAACAGGCGGGGTGAATCGTCGCACAGTCTTGACTAGATGACCGCGAGCTTGTAAGTTAGTTGATATTCACTAACGTATCTGCATCCGGAAGCTGCGCAGGTGCGATACTAGACAGCCGGACGTTAGTTAATATTCACTACGAGTTTGAGAGGCACACCATGATCCGAACACACTCAGCCGTTCTTGTTGTCCTGTTGCTGACCGCAGGCGGCCCACCGACCTGGCCACAGCACGCGCAGTCTCCCGAGCTATCGCTTGGGGAAGCGCTCCGTGAAGCTGAAGCTCACAACCCTGCCGTGCTCGCGGCGGCAGAGCGAACGCGGCAGTCGGAGTACGGCGTTTGGCAGGAACGCAGCGCGCTTTTGCCCATGATTACGGCACAGGGCGAGTACACGCGCCATGAAAAGCCCACCCTGGTGGAACCGATGCGCGAACAGCCGGGCCCGCAGGCGGGCGAAATGGCGTTTGACGACGAAATTTACAGCGGCGCACTACGGCTTTCGGCACCAATCGTCAACCTACCGGCACTCGCCGGAGTCGCCGGCGCCAGAAGCGCGGTAAGCGCCCGCCGCGCACAGAGCGCCGAGACCCACCAGTCCGTTCTCGCGCGCGTGACCGAGATCTTCGTTCAGGCGGCCCAAATCGATGACAGTATGATGCTGCTCCAGGCACATATTGCCGCTCTTGAACAGCGCCTCGAGGATCTGCGAACCCTGGAGGCCGAGGGCCGCGTTACCGCTGCTAACGTAGCTGAGGTCGAGTCTTCGCTCGATATCGCCAACTCCGATCTGCTCGAGCTCGAGCAACGCCGAGAAGAGCTGGCCGGACGCCTCGGCGGAGTACTCGGCCGCCGAGAACCAATAGCGCCGCGGCGCTCTGAGTTGGTTTCGCCCGAGCTTCCGCCACAGACTCCCGAGGGTGCATCGCCGTACGGCGGGCCCAAAGTTCAAGAGGCGGAAGCGCAGCTCGCCGGTGCGGAAGCCGCAAAACGCGGAACCGTGCTTTCCTTCGCCCCGTCCGTGGACGGTTTCGTCTCACAGAGCGCGCGCTCGGGCTCCGATCGGGAGTTTTCCACCGAGTGGTCGGCCGGGATAGCGGTGACGATTCCGTTGTTCACAGGCGGCGAGCGTATCGCAAAACTCAAGTCGGTGGACGCAGGGGTATCGGCGGCACAACACTCGTATGAAGCGGCCAAACTCAGCGAAGCGGCAGAATTGCGCGCTGCTCGACGCCTTTGGGAGACCGCCGGACGACGCAGAGAGTTGCTTGCACGTGCCGTCGATAACCAGCAGCGCGTCGTAAACGCAGAACGGGAGCGTTACCACGAAGGGCGCAGCTCGCTCACTGATGTGCTCCACGAAGAAGCTACTCTGTTAGAGCTGCGCATGCAGGAGCGAGGTCTGCTCTATGAGCAGTTGCTTGCCTTCGTCTCGTACCAGCAGACGGCCGGAAAGCTATCCGCCGAGCTGATCGAGACGCTTGACGCGAGCTAAAAGGACAAGGAGCAAAAGGATGAAAACAAGAACACTGAGGTCGGCTACAGCAGCGGCCCGCAGGCACCGACTTATAGGGGCGGTCAGTTTCATTGCGATGGCTTTAGCCGTGAGTATGGGATTCACCGCATGTGGGAGCGACGACGGTCAAGAAACCGCAGCGGTGGAACGAGCGATTGCCGTGCGGGTCCAACAGCCTGAGCGGCGCACCCTTGAAAACCGTATGTCGTACGTGGGCACAGTGCACGCCGGCCACGAAGTAAACGTCATCGCGCGGGTGCAAGGTACGGTCTCTGAGCTGCCGGTAGCCGAAGGTGAAGATTTCCATAAAGGCACCGTTTTAGCTCGATTAGACTCACCCGAACTGGAGGCAACCGTCGAACGCCTTGAGGCTGAGCTCGAGTACTGGTCCCGCCGCCACAAGACCGATAAACGCCTTGTGGAACGCGGCGCTATCCCCTCGGAACAGGCGGATACGAGCGAACGTTCTTACCGTAGTACTCGGGCGACCTTGGCCGAAGCGAAAGCGCAGTTGGAAAAGACCGTCATACACGCGCCGTTCGACGGCACCATGCTCGACCTTCTCGTTGATCCGGGAGAACCCCTGATGCCCGGTCATCCGCTTGTTCTTATCGGCAGCCCGGAACGCGAAGTTCGCGTGGAAGTCATCGAGGAGGATCTGGAGCGCGGCGTGGATGTCGGCACCGAGGTTGAGCTCAAGCCGGCCGGTACTCGCACCGTGGATAGCCAAGTGACCAAAATCTCTTCGGTATCGTCGGGTCCCGCACGGACCTTCACCGTGACGGTTCCGTTGCCGGAGCTTGACGAACCGATGCCGCGTAAGGGCGGATCGATTCGCGCCGAGTTCATTCTCGAACGTGCCGTAGAGACTGTTGCCGTACCGGTGCGCGCTATAGGCGACCGCGACGCCAACCCGCATCTGTTCGTGATATCGGACCAACGGGCGCATAGGCATGAGGCGGTGCTCGGAGTGACCCAGGACGGTTGGGTGGCCGCCGAGTTCGGCTGGGACGGCGAGAGCCCGGTTGCGATTACCAACGTCGGCAGCCTCAGGGACGGCGCCCGCGTGTTTCCCGTATCCGCCGACGGCGGGAACACGAAGGGAGGCCAATGATGGCGATCTCAGATTACTCCCTGAACAACCGCTATACGATCTACCCGCTGTTTATTGCCGCGGTGATCTTCGGGCTGCTAGCGTATCTCAACCTTCCGATACAGCTGTTTCCCGATACCTCCCCGCCGACGGCAAATATCCTGACCTCGTACCCCGGCGCGGCGGCCGAGGACGTGGCCGACCTCGTCTCTGATCCGATTGAGCAGGAAGTGGCCGGTCTCGAAAGCGTCACGCGTGTAAGCTCGAGTTCGCAGAGTGGGCTTTCGCTCGTCACCGTGGAGTTCCGCTACGGACACTCGGTTGATCTTGCGGCGGTCGACGCACAGAATGCAGTTACACGTATCCGTGACGGGTTACCGCGGGATATCGGCGAGCCGCAGGTGCTCAAGACCTCCACAGCAGACAGACCGGTCCTCACGATGGGACTCGCCGGCGAGAACATGACCGAGGTCCGGCGCTTCGCGGAAGACGAGCTAGCGCCGGAGCTGCAGCGCGTCGAGGGCGTCGCGTTCGTGGATGTATTCGGCGGTCACAGCCCCGAGCTTTCGGTACGCGTGGACCGCATGCGCCTTGAGGCGCACAATCTCCCGATGGGTGCGGTGGTTGAAGCAATCCGCAGTCACAATGTGAGCTTGCCCGCCGGGGAGATCCGCAGTGAAGGCCGGCAGTACAGTTTCAGGCTCGACCATGAGAGTCGCTCAGCCGAAGAGATCGCTCGAATCCCGATCACTACACCGGCCGGCCGGCGCGTGCTCGTCGGGGATCTCGCGGTCGTTGAAGACGGTGCCGGCGAGGACTTGTCCCGCTTTCGGGTCGACGGTGCCGGCGCGATCGCGATGCAGGTGTTCCAGCAGGAAGGTGCCAACACCGTAGACGTCGTGCATCGCGCTCAAGCGGCCTTCGATCGCATCAGCTACCGGCACCCCGAGGTCTCATTTGTGCTTGCTGCCGAAAGCGCGTCGTTCACCGAACTCGTAGTCGGCAACATGTTGGGGGCGGTCGGCCAGGCGCTGCTTCTGGCCACGGTCATTATATTCCTGTTCCTCGGCAGTTTTAGACGCGGTCTGGTCGTCGCCGTCTCAATGCCGATGTCCTTCCTGCTCACCTTCGCGGCCATGGTGGTGTTGGGAATTGAGCTCGATATGGTTACCCTCACTGCCGTGATCCTGTCGGTGGGAATGGTTGTGGACGCCTCGGTGGTAATGCTCGAAAACATCACCCGGCATTACCATGAGCGGAAGCTTCCACCGTTGCAGGCCGCACTCGAGGGCGCCAAAGAAATTCAGTTCTCGGTCATCGCCGGAAACGCCACCACCATAACGGTGTTGGTTCCCTTGCTGTTCCTGTACGGTTTCGTCGGCGAGACGTTCGGACCGCTCGCCGCGACCATGATCATCGCGTTCCTGTCGTCGCTTCTGGTGGCGCTCGCGCTGGTCCCGATTCTTACGATGCTGATTACGACCGGCGGAGGACGTTCCGAGCGTCTTGCGGCAGTTCTTGCCCGGCCGTGGGGAGCGCTGATGCAAGCTCTCCAGCACGTATACGTATCGCTTCTCAAAGCGGCGTTGCGACGACGCTGGGTTGTACTTATTGCCGCAATCGCGGTTTTCGCGCTGGGCTTCGTCACGCTCGGCACACTGGGTATGGAGATGATGCCGCGCATGGACACCGGAGAAACTTTCATCACGGTGGAAACCCCTTCCGGCTCTTCGCTGGACGAGACCGAGCGCGTCATCGCCGAGGTGGAAGACATCATCCGGCGCGAGCCCGCGCTCGACAGTATCTCGACTCAAATGGGCTTCGAGCCGGGCATGCGCTCCTTCGCCGGAGGCGGAGTGCAGGGGCCCACGCAGGGATTCCTGACCGTAGTCTGGACACCGCGCACCGAGCGCGACGAATCGATTTGGGAAATTCAAGATCGGCTGCGCGACCGGCTCGCCGAGGTTCCCGGCATTGAGAACCTGGTAGTGCGGGAGTCCGGTAGTACAGCGGTCGCCGCCACCGCTTCCTCGGTAGTTGTCAGCCTGCGCGGGCCGGACGCCCTGGTGCTCGACCGCTTGGGCGACGAAGTCCTCGCGGCGGTAGATGCGGTACCCGGTACGACCAACGCCTACCGCAGCTGGCGCCGCGACCACCGCACCGTCACCTACACCGTAGACGCCGAACGCGCTCGGGAGTTGGGCCTGTCTCCGAGCGCAGTCTCGCGCGAGCTGGTTCAGGCGCTCGACGGCGTTACGGCCGGAATCTATCGCGGTGCCGGAGACGAGAAAACACCGATACGAGTACGGTACGCCGAAGAGTACCGCCGCAGCCGCGACGACGCGCCGGCGGTCCGCATCTTTGCCGAAGGCGCCGGCATCACTGTACCGGCAAGCGCCGTGGCCGAGGGGCGCGAGAGCGTGGTTCAGGGACTAGTGACGCGCGAGAACCTCGAACCGACGCTCGATATCCTGGCGCTTCACGGCGAACAACCGTTGAGTTTCGTAACGCAAGACGTGGAGCGAGCCATTGCCGATATAGAAGTGCCTCAAGGTTACAGCCTGTCGCTCGAAGGCGAAGAACAGGACATGGCCGAGGCACGGAGCGAGCTCGCCGGTGCGCTCGGCATCGCGCTCGTTGCGATCTATCTGCTCCTGGTTGCACAGTTCAAGTCGTTCGCGCATCCGGTAACGGTACTGGCCTCGGTACCGCTTAGCGTGATCGGCGTGGCCGTCGCGCTCTGGATCGCCGGCAAACCGATCTCAATGCCGGTGCTGGTGGGTCTGATATTGCTGGTGGGAATAGTGGTGAACAACTCCATTATTCTTATCGATTTTATCCGCCGGCGCCGCGCAGCAGGTGAAGACCGGCGTACCGCGATCGAGTCTTCGGTCGCTGCACGGTTTCGGCCGATTATGATGACCTCGCTGTCGACGATCGTAGGGATGATTCCGCTCGCGATGGAGTGGGCGCTGGGAGCCGAGCGTTTCTCGCCGCTCGCGAT
>PUOW01000242.1 GCA_003552185.1 Spirochaetaceae bacterium | reverse complement strand
TAACTGAGGTGAAACCCCAGATGATCGAACAGCTCGATCTCCACAGAGTCTTCGACCATCAGCATTCCCGGTAGAAACAGCACCAGAAACAGCAGCAAGACCTCGGATACGATGGTGCGGCGGAGGCGTTCCCCAACGGCGCCGGGTACGCGGTACTCCTGCTCGGTGCGGTGTTCGAGGCGGTGCTCGCGCGTTCGTTGCATCTTCATTGCGCTTTTAGGAGATACCGACCGAGGGAGGGCTTGTCAACCGCCGCCCGTACACGCACACTGATACCAGGGAGATACTGATCAGTGACGACGGTAGCGGTTGTAGCGGCGATAGCCGTGCTGATTGCCGCGGCTGCGGTGGCCGCGCGTGCGGGTGGGCTCGGTGTGTACTCGTTGCCTGAGTTCTATGCCGCCGGGAAAGACGCGGGCTTCGCGCTGCGCGATATTCGCTTGCTGCACCGTGTTGCGCGTGAGGCCGGGCTCGCGAATCCAAGCTCGCTTTTTTGGTCGCAGCGTTCGCTCGATCGGTGCATCGAAGCCGTATATGCGCGCTGGTACGCCGAAGGGCTGGAGGATCTCCCGCGCAACGCCGCTTTTTTGGACGACTTGTTTCGGTATCGCAAGACCATCGAGTTGAGTCATCCGCGGGTTCGGTTTGGGATTCAAAGCAGCCGGAGTCTGGATCTCGGGCAACCGCTGAAGATCGTGATCGATCGCGCCGGCGCATTCCGCTCCCGGATCGTGGAGAACACGCGCACGCATCTTGCGATCGCATACCCCACCGGAAAGCCGCTGCCGCGTGGGTTCAGCTGGCGCGGTAAACAGATTCGCGTCGTGTTGTGGCGTCGCGACGATGCGGCCTATACCTTCGAAACGACGGTCAGCTCCGATTATCTCGATCGTGCCGCCCCGGTGCTGCAGATCGCGCATGTAGATCGTATGGAGCGCCGACAGAAGCGCGCCTCGGTGCGCGCTCCGCTCAGCGCGCCCGGCAGAGTTACCCCGGTGCGAGCGCCGGAAGAGGTGGATCCCACGCCGGTCGGTGCCGGGGGGTATCGTTGTCGGATGGTCGATATCTCGGAAGACGGCGCTGCGCTGTATGTCGGTGGCCGCGCAAAGGCCGGTATTAATCTGAGGATAGAGACCGCGATCGACGAACACCCTGTGGTACTCGCCGGAACGGTGCGAACCGCTTCGTACGACCGCAGTCGTCACCTCACGCTGCTTCATATTCAAGCCGAGGTGACCGACCTCGTGATGAAAAACCGCATTCGTGCGTACGTCTTCGGCATCGCGAGACCGGGCCGCAGTGGTTCGGCCTCGGCGCCCGCGGTGGCCGCGCCTGCATCGGCCGGGGCGGCCGGGGCGGCCGAAAGTACAGGCGATACCCAGAATACCGACGCCGGCTCAGGCCGGCGCTCCGAGAGCGCCGCACACGCGCCGCGCGAAGGTGAGTCGCAAGAACCGGCTGCGGCACCGTAAGCTTCATCAAACCCACCGTTATCAAATCCGCCTTAATCTCGAGGTTAAGCGAAGCGCTGTGCAACGAAACCCGGTTGTACTCTAGTGTGAGCAGGTTAGCAAAAACCAAAGTGGCGGCGGTTCTGCGGCGCACCCCGCGCCTGCCGTTTGTGGCGCTCCTGTTTGGGGTAGCCACGGTAGCGTTCACCGAGTTTGGGCCCCACGCGGCGCGGGTGGTCCTCGGCCTCGGGGTTGTGTTGGCCGCGGTAGGCGCCGCGGGGATTGCCGTGTCGGGACCTTCGCCGGCGCGTGCGCGCGGTGCGGAGCCGGCCGCCGCGGTTCTGCTGCTCGGGCTGCTGGTGATACCGGCCGTCCTCGGCGGCCAAAGGCGGGCGCTCGAGCGTCTCGAGGCGCGCTTCGGCGTACCGCTCGAGCAGGTCGAGAGCCTAACCGGCACGGTTCGCGCCGATGCGCATCCGGGCATGGACGGAGAGGTTCGCGTGCCGCTCGCGCTCAAGGTCGTTGCGGCGCCCGGTCTCGGGGTGCAACGCATCGACGCCGGCGGAACGGTCATGCTCACTCTGCGCGCCGAGCACGCGTTATATCAAGGCCGTGTCGTACAGGCGAGGCCCGCCGCCGAGGGTTTTCGTGATTCCTCAGGGAGGGTGTGGTTTCGCGTTAGCGAGTCCAGGGTGCGGCTCTACGGGTTTAGCGGGAGAGGATGGGAGCTCAGAGCGGCAATGCTCGCAGGTGCGGCCGAGAGCATGCAACTGCTCGGTCGCGACGCCGGCTCGCTATTCGCGGCATTGGTGCTCGGCTTGCGGGGGGATCTGGCCCCGGCCGAGATCGAACGGTTTCGGCGGGCCGGAGCGATGCATGTCCTGGCGCTGTCCGGAATGCACCTCGGAATACTCGCCGCGCTGTGTGTCGCGATCGTGCGTCCGCTGCTCGGGCGCAACGCGGCGATCGCGATCGCGGCGCTCGGCGCGGGATTGTACGTGATCTTGGTCGGGTTGCGTCCTTCGCTTCTGCGAGCACTCCTGATGTACCTGCCCGCCTCGCTCGCGATGCTGCGGGGCCGGCGGCTCAACCTGCTCACGGTTCTCTCGATCTCGTTTATCGGAGTGCTCGTGATCGATCCGGGATCGCTCGAGACGCTTTCGTTTCAGCTGTCTTTCGCTGCGCTCTCGGGTATCGGGCTGTTATCCGGTCCGATCGCGTTGCGTCTGCAGCGATGGGTGCCCTCGCAGGTTGCGCCGGTACTCGCCGCTTCGCTCGCGGCGCAGCTCGCGACCGCGCCGTTTCTGGCGGCGAGTTTCGGTGTACTGCATCCGGTGGGGCTGGTAAGCAGTCTTGTCCTCGTGCCGCTGGTTACCGCGTTTCTCTGGGTTGGGATCTTCGCCTGGGCTATGCTGTACGCGATCTCGCTCTCGGCGGCGAGCGGATTGTCGACATCGCGGGCCTTGATCGATATCGGCGCAGCCGTGCTGCGGTGGGTGCCGCAGCGCCTCTATCGCGCGATCAACACCGCGGCGGAGCTCTTTGCGACGGCCCCGGCGCTCGAGGTCGGCGAGTCGCAGATCGGCTGGGTGCTCGGCGCCTTAACAGGGGTGTTGGTTTTGCGCTACTATCTCAGCATTCGTGTCGAGCTCAGACGTATCGATTGTAAACGACGACTCTCCGCGTGATATTCAACGAACGCTCGAGCGCCTCGGCGCCGGTCTCAAGAAGCGTTGGGGACAGAATTTTCTCATCGACCGAAGCGCTCGACAGCGCATTCTGGAGGCGCTCGAGCTCGAGCGCCTTCCGGCCGAGCGCCCGCTGTGGGAGATCGGTCCGGGCTTGGGTGCGATGACCGCGCTCGTGCTCGAGCGGAGCGACCGTCGCGTGGTCGCGTTCGAGCTCGATCACGCGTTTGTGCGCTTTCTCGAGAAGCGCCTCGGCGCGGCGTACCCCACGCGCTTTACGGTGGTGGCGGGCGATGCCTGCGACACGGTGCCGGAACGGTACGCCGTTGAAGCGCCCGCAGCGGTTCTCGGGAACTTGCCGTACAGTTCCGCCGGTCGGATTATCGGGCTGCTTCTGACGGTATCCGGGAGCGGGCTCGACTGCCGGCGAATGGTGTTTACCACGCAGCGCGAGTTGACCGATCGTTTGGTTGCGGACCCCGGCACGCCGGAGTACTCGGCCTTTACGGTGCTGTGCCGCATTCGCGCCGATATGCGGCGGGTGCAGAACCTGCCCGGCGGCTGTTTCTACCCGGCTCCACGGGTGAACTCCAGCGTTGTGCTGCTCACGCCGCGCTACCGTGAGCGATCGGTCGCCGACCTCGGCGTGTTGCAGGAGCTCCTGCGCGGCGTGTTCTCCTCGCGTCGCAAAACCCTTCGCAACTGCCTTGCGGCTACGCGCTTCGCTGCCGTCCTGGGCCGAGATCGGGTGGAGGCGCTTCTGCGCGCCGCCGGCGGCACGCCTGAGCAGCGTCCCCAGCAGCTGGAGCCCGAGATCTACCGGCGTTTGGCGAACGAGTTGGCGGCGGCGCTCGCCGAGTGACTCGGCGAGCGTGCCCAAGGTGCCGCCGGTTGTGTGCGACGCGCCCGAGCGACGCGCCCGGGCGGCGTGCCCGAGCAGCATTCAGTCGGGACGGCCCGAGCGGTGCGCCCGAGCGACGCGCCCGGGCTGCATGCCCGGATTTCAGAGTAGCTTGCAGTCCTTTAGGATCTGCTCGAAGGTTGCTTTGTCGGGCTCGCTCATCGGACAGAGCGGCAAGCGATACACTTCCTTGACGCGACCGGTCCGCGAAACCGCGTACTTGATCGGAATTGGGTTGGTGTCGAGGAACAGGCCCTTGAAGAACGGCAGCAAGGCGTAGTGCTCGGCGCGTGCCGCCTCGATATCGCCGGCAAGAAAGTTCTCGACCAGTGTCTGCATGCGCCCAGGGATTAAGTTACCCGCTACCGAGATGACGCCCACGCCGCCGAGGGCTAGGATCGGTAGGGTGAGGTTGTCGTCGCCCGAGAGTACGTCGAACTCCTTCGGCTTGCGTGCGATTAAATCCATCACTTGCGGCATGCTGCCGCTGGCCTCTTTTACCGCCGGAATATTGGGGTGTTCAGCGAGGCGGAGCATCGTGTCGTTCTCGATGTTCTTGCCGGTACGGCCCGGGATGTTATACACGATGTGCGGGATATCGACCGTGTCGGCGATTGTGCTGAAGTGGCGGTAGAATCCTTCTTGACTCGGCTTGTTGTAATACGGCGCTACCTGCAAACTCGCCGAAGCTCCGATCTCCTTCGCCTGGCGAGTCATCTCTACAGCCTCCATCGTGCTGTTGGATCCCGTTCCCGCGATTACCGGAACACGCCCGGCCGATTGCTCGACCACGATGCGCACAACCTCCACGTTCTCCTTATGCGTGACGGTTGGGCTTTCGCCGGTGGTGCCGACCGGCACGATTCCGGATGCGCCCTCCGAGATCTGAAACTCCACGAGGTCGCGCAACGCGCCCTCGTCGACCGACTCATCCGTGTTAAACGGCGTAATGAGTGCTGTATAGCAACCTCTGTACATCTTGTTCCTCCTGCTCTCGCGCTGCTGTGCTTATTGTTCGGTACTGCGGGCGATCAGGTCCGCAATAAAGTCATCGACCGTGAAAAACCCTCGCCGACCTTGCAGCCACTCGAGCGCCGCCACCGCGCCGCCGGCGAAGCCGCTGCGGTTCCGGGCGGAGTGGGTAAGCGAGATAGTATCAGCCGGCGAATCTAATGTAACGGTGTGAATGCCGGGGATCGAGCCGCCGCGCACGCTCGCGACGTGCAGCTCGTGTGCCTCGATCTGTCGGTGCAGGCACTCGGTTACGATCTCGGTCTTGGCACGGTTCTGCTCCACGATCTTCTTTGCGAGCGTCAACGCGGTCCCCGACGGGCTGTCTTTCTTCTTGGTGTGGTGGTACTCCTGCACCATGATGTCGTATTCGGGAAAAGAGTTGATGATTGCGGCCGCTTGTTCGGTGAGCGCAAACATCAGGTTTGCACCGATCGAGAAATTAGACCCCACAAGGTAGCCAATCTCGGAACGGTCGACCTCGCTCTGCACCGCTCCACGCGCGTCTTCCCACCCGGTGGTGCCTACCACTGCGGGTACGCCTGCCTCGATATAGGTGCGCGCGTTCTCCGCGACCGCATCGGCAAGCGAGAACTCGATCACACCGTCGCAGCCCTTGAGGTCGGCGGCCTTCAAGGCGCTGTTGTCGCCGCGGTCGGGGGCAGGGTCGATGCGCGAGACGACGCTGTGCCCGCGCGCAAGGAGAATCTGCTCCACCTCCTGGCCCATGCGGCCGTATCCACAAATTGCCACTCGCATTGTTAAACTCCCTGGCACAGCGTTACCGCCGAGGTGTTCACGATGTCGTCGACCGAGCACCCTCGAGAGAGGTCGCTCACCGGCTTCGCGAAGCCTTGCAGGAACGGGCCGTACGCCTCGGCACCGGCGAGACGCTGCACGAGCTTGTAACCGATGTTACCGGAGTTGAGGTCCGGGAACACCAATACGTTGGCTTTGCCGGCAACCGCGCTTCCCGGTGCTTTGCTCGAGCCTACGCGCGGAACGATTGCGGCGTCGGCCTGCAGTTCACCGTCTATCTGAAGCTCCGGCGCAGTCTCTTTCGCGATCTGCAAAGCCGCGGTCACCTTCTCGACCGCCGGGTGGCTCGCCGAGCCCTTCGTCGAGAACGAGAGCATCGCGACAACCGGGTCTACCTGAAGATAGGTTCGACAACTCTCGGCCGCCGAGACCGCGATCGAAGCAAGCTGTTCGGGGTCGGGATCCGGAATTGTGGCGCAATCGGCGAAAATCATGTGCCCGTCTACACCCCAGGACGCATCGGGCATCCGCATCACGAAACACGACGAGGCGTATTTCGTACCCGGAGCGGTTTTAATGATAGAGAGCGCCGCGCGCAGCACGTTGCCGGTTGAGTTGACAGCGCCGGCTACCATCGCGTCGGCGTCGCCCTGGCGAACCGTCATTGCCGCCCACAGCAACGGATCAACGATGTCGGAGGTAGCTTGCTCGAGCTCCACGCCCTTGTGCTTGCGTAGCTCGAAGTAGGCCTGCCCATACTCGCCTACCTTGTCGGATTCTGCGGGAGACACGATCCGGACACCGGTGAGATCGATGCCTTCGTTCTTGGCTATCTCACTGATCTCGGACTCCGAGCCGAGGAGCGTCAGAGAGCCGACGAGCTGCTCATCGACGAGCCGGCGCGCAGCCTGTACCATGCGCGGATCGTTGCCCTCGGGTAAGATGAGGTTGCGCTTTAAAGACTTTGCTTTTGTCCACATTTGTTCGATAAAAGCCATGATAGCTCCTTTGTACGCTGTTGGTTATTGTATAGCTGTCAGTGTCCCACAGCATAACACGGGCCCGGCGGAATTGAAATAGTCTTAGGATTTCGGCTAAGATACGCGCCGATGACTGTCGGTGTATACGGCCTTGGTCGATTCGGAAGTTTTTGGGCATCTCAGCTGAGCGAGCGATTCACGGTCGTTGCCGCGACACGGAGCGAGCTGCGCGCTACCCCGCCGGGGGTGAAGCGAGTTGAGCTTGCGGAGCTCGGTGCGGCCGACGCGGTTTTTCTCTGCGTTGCAATCTCGGCCCTGGAGCCTGCGCTTACGCAGCTCGTGCCGTTTCTGCGCACCGGAACCACGGTGCTCGACACCTGCTCGGTCAAGCGATACCCGGTTGAAACGATGCTGCGCCTCATCCCCGAAGAGATCGAGGTTCTGGCTACACATCCGATGTTTGGGCCGGACTCGGCGCGCAACGGGGTACGGAACCTGCCGCTTATACTGAGTGAAGCGCGTTGCTCGTCCGCGACCTACCTCCGGTGGCGCCAAGAGTTCGAAGCGCTCGGCCTCCGTGTGGTTGAGATGAGCGCCGATGAGCACGACCACGAGGCCGCTTATACCCAAGGGGTCACGCACGTGATCGGGCGGGTGCTGAAGGAGCTCGACCTCACCGAGAGCCGCATCGGCACGCTCGGTTATCAGAAGATCCTCGAGGTGATCGAGCAAACCTGCAACGATCCGTATCAGTTGTTTCTCGATCTGCAGCGGTTTAACCCGTATACCGCCGAGATGCGTGATAGATTGATGCAGAGCGTCAGTAAGGTCGTGCACGATCTCTCGGAATCTTGACGCGCCGCGGGCGCGTAGGTACGATCGTGCAGAAAAGCGAGGCGAGGAAGCGAGGACCGCATGCCGGAATGGCGAGTGAAAACCATAGATGAGTCGGAGATAGACACCGTGCTGGCCGACGACGTAGAGTTTGAAGGCGAGCTCGAGTTTGATACCAACGTATTGATCAAGGGCGCGTTCAGCGGCCGGATCACTTCTTCCGGCGACCTGTTTATAAATGAACGCGCCAACGTGGACGCCGCAATTCGCGCGCGTCGAATTACGGTTCGGGGAAGCCTAAGCGGTGAGCTCGCCGCGCTCGAGCGCGTTGAGCTGTTCGATACCGCGACGGTATCGGGGAGTATCGAGACGCCCGATTTGATCGTGCAAAGTGGGTGCCGTTTCAACGGCAGTTGTGCCATGACGGAACAACAGGGTGACACAGCGCCCGCCGGCAACGCCGGCAAACGGCCGCAAGCCGGAGCGGAGGCATGACCCGGCGCAGAGTTATTTCCAGCGTAACCTGTTGCGCACTGCTCCTACTCATCGCGCTGTTCGCGCCGGCAGCTGCCTCGGCGCAGGAGCCCCCTGACGCGTTGCAGATGTATCGCGAGGGTCGCTACACCGAGGCGGTTGAGACCACTCTTGCAGAGCTCGAAGAAAACCCCTCCAACATGAACGCGTACAGCGTCCTGGGGTGGAGCCTGCTTGCCTTGAATCGCTATCAAGACGCGGTGGAGTACGGTAATGCCGCACTTCAGGTTTCGCGTTCCGACCATCGGATCCTTCATATCCTGGGTGAGGCCAACTTTCAGCTCGGAAACGACCTCGAGGCTCTTGAGCGGTTCCAAGAGTATGTCTCGGTTGCACCCCAGGGTAACCTGGTGCCGCAGGTGTACCGTAATATGGGCGAGATCTTGATCCGTATCGGTGAGTACAACCGCGCCGATATCGCGCTCTCTACCGCGGTTTATCACAACGGGTCGAACTCAGGATGGTGGGCGAGGCTTGGATATGCGCGGGAGCAAGCCGCCGAGCGAAACGGGGCCCGCGCCGCGTACGAGCGAGCCCTCGAGTTAAACTCCGACAACTCAGCGGCGCGGCAAGGGCTCGCACGGCTGGAGTAACGCCCAAGCCCGCCGAGCGGTTCTCCTCGTAGCTACTGACACGAGTCTTGTGGATGCGCCCTCAGCAGAGCATATGCTGAGGCGGCCGCAACGCCCCCGGCACCCGCTTGGTGCTCACCGATCCGGTTTTCGTATTCACCACCGGCGGATTCTC
>PUOW01000240.1 GCA_003552185.1 Spirochaetaceae bacterium | reverse complement strand
TCTATAGCCACGGCGCGAGAACCTGTGCGGGCTCTTCGGTCAAACGCGGGCGCAGCTCGGGGGCTACCATGACGCGTAAGCGCCGAAGCGTGCGGGTGAAGTCGGCAACTACCTGAGGAGTAAACACCGTTCCGGCTTCGTGGGAGCTGGTGTCTGCGCTACCGTCGCTCAGCGGCAACGCGAACTCAAACGAGACCGGCTCAGGCAGGTCGATGATCACTCCGAACGGCTGTTCCGAGCGTTCCCCGAGCTCGTGGGCAATCTCGCGCTCGGCGCGTTCGCGCTGCGTGAGGTCCGTGAGCGCCGCGTGGCGCGGGTTGCTCGGGTCGAACGGCAGTTCGTACGCCGTCTTAAACAGCTCGCGCTTATACACCTTACCGATGAGCTGAAGCGGTGGGTAGGGGTGCTCGACGAAACGAGCCGCAAATAGCTCGTCATCGAGCCCGTAGAGATCCTCGGGAACAAGGTGCCCGGCCGTGAGCGCCGAGTGAATCGCTTTCTTGATCATCGCGGTTGCAACGCGCACCGTCTTGTGCCAATACACCGCGCGGTACATGAGATACTTGCTGAACAGGATGTTCTCGACCGCGGACACCCCCCGCGCGTGCAACGCCAGACCTTCGGCTCCGTTTGGGCGAATGTTTCGAAGTGCAAACTCGATGTCTTGTAAGCCGTACGGCACCCCGCAGAAGTACGCGTCTCGATTGAGATAATCGAGCTTGTCGGGGTCGAGCGCGCCGGAGAGAAGATTGCGATAGAACCGCAGCTCGTCGCAGCCGTCCTCCGGCAGTGTTTCGTCTACAATCGCGGCGATGAAGGCCGGGTCGAGCCCAAGATCGTCTTTGATGCGCCGTGACAGGGGCGGCTCCTGCAGCAGTTGTCCGGTAAGAACCTCGTGGTCTGCAAGCGGCAACTCCTTGAAGCTATGCGTAAACGGGAAGTGTCCGAGATCGTGGCACAAGGCTGCGATCAGAAACGACCGCGCGCCGTCGAGGCTCAACGGGATGCAGTCGCGCTGTATTGCAAGCGCGCGGATCATTCTGCGTGCAAGGTGAAACACCCCGAGGCTGTGTGCGAGGCGAGTGTGCGTGGCCCCGGGGTACACCAGATAGCTTGGGCCGAGTTGCTTGATACGGTTCAGCTGCTGAAACGGCGCGGTGTCGATGATGCGGAGAATCTCGCCCGAGAGGCTAAGGTCCTGCCAGAGTGGGTCACGAAGCGGGCGGTCGTAGGCGGTGTCGAGATGCGAAACCACGGCGCTGTTTTGGGTCATCCCGTGATAGTAGCCCAATTCCCGGCCGGTGTGAACGGTTTGACGGTCTTGTGGCGTTTTTGATACCGTTTCCCCGTGACAACACCATTGCGCGTGGTAATCGCCTGTATGGCGCTCGCGCTCCTGTTCGGCTGCGTTCCGGGCGAGGAGCCGAGTACCGATGTCTCGGACCCGGCGGTTGAGTCGGAGCGCGACGATGACGCCCGCCGCGCCGCCGATACCGACGCCGACCCGGACCCAAGCGATGCCTCGGAAACCGACCTCGAGGAGGCGATCCGCCACGCACGCCGCCGGGCCGGCGCGGCCGCCTCGGCTGTGCTGCGGCGGAACGAGCTTCCCGGTCGGCGACACGCCCCTATCGATTTCGAGATCGGTGAGCTGGCGACTGAGGCGGCGTTCGAGGGGCCCGCCGATCAAGAAGAGGCACTGCGAAGCGCGCGGGAGTTTCTTCAGCAGCTCTCGAATCGTGTTCTCGCAACCGATATAGTAAAGGACGACGCGCGTCGGCGGCTCGAGCGGGCGCTGGAGCCCGTGTTGACCGGTGAGGTGAGCCTCGAGTCCGGGTGGCGCTACGGGGCGCCTCGGAGCGAGGCTTCGGGAGAGCTGCGAGTTTCGGTACGCCACGGGGTTGGGCTTCCCGGCGAGCTCGTGCTACGCCGCGCCGAGGGCGGCATGCTGATCGACGATTTCGAGTTTGAGCCGCAGGCGGTGGGCGAACCGAGGGCGCCTCGCCGATTCGAGCCCGGGCCGGGAGCCGCACCGGGAGGGTTCTGAGAACCGTTTCGCGGCTTCGCCGGTGTGAACGAGGAGGATGGATGCCGCAGAAGATCTCGCGTATCGAGCTTGAGTTCATTCTCAAATCGTTGAAGGAACGCCGCGCCTCGGTGGAGCTCCAACTCGACGGGAGGCGGCTTCCTGCGATCGTTTCGAGTTTCAACGACGAGCAGATAACCTTCGAGATACTTTCCGACGAGCTCCCGAAGACCCACGAAGATCAGCCGATCGAGATGCTGTTCCAGTTCCGCGGGCAGACCTTCAGCGGAAAGTCGAAGGTCGTTAAGCCGGTTGAGTCCGGCGTGCTGGTGCGCCAACCGCGAGCGGTGCATCGCGACCTCGCGCGACGATTTCCGCGCATACTGGCTCCGCGAGGCATCGGTGTATACTTCGTGCTCGACGAGCAGGCGATCAGTCTGAGCTTTCCCGATTCCGAGCAGTACGCGCCGGTTCAGAAACCGAGTTTTGATCCGGGGTTCGATGTTTCTCAGCTTACCGACCTGCTACAAGCGTTTCGCGAGCGTGCTCTGCAGTATGCGGCGGAGAGCAAGATCGTGATGCTTCGAGACCGCAAGCCGAAAGGCATGTTCGAGCGGTTGATCGTGCATACCGGGCGCATCTTGGTTCTTCCGTTTCCGGTAGAGCAGAGCCAGACCGTTCCGCCGGAGGCGGTCGCCAATCTTATCACTCGCCACAGAGTTGAAACGCTCGAGCGCGAGATGGCCGAGCAGTTCTCGGGTGCGCTCCAGGTGCTCACCGACGCGAGTAACGAGATGCGTCGAAAGAAGCTCATGTACGAACTGTACTGTCCGATCCTGTATTACCAGTACGTTGTGGGGTATCTCTATCTTGTCCGTCCAATTGCCCCCGGGGCCGAGTTTGACCCTGAGGTGCTTGATTTCGTCTGGCAGTATGCGCGTGTATTCGCGTACTCACTTGAGGCAAACGGCTACTTCCGAAGCGACGAGACCAGGCCGGAGCTACGCAAGGCCGAGTTGATAGACCTCAGCGCGAACGGTGTGCTGTTTTCGGTTCCGAAGGACGGCCCGTCGCTCGGAATGTACGCCGAGACGAGGCTCGAGTTGCGCCTCGATCGGCGACGCGCCTCGGTGCAGGCGCGCGTGGTGCGCCGGATCGAGGAGGGCGAGCGGGTCTTCCTTGGTCTGCAGTTCACCAAGATAGCACCGGAGCTGCAGCGGGCGCTCTGCCGCCGGCTGTACGGTATAGATTCGCCGGAGGAGGCCGAAGAGTTTTCTGCGATCGAGCTCGAGGACCTGGAGTCCCCCGGCGGGTCTGCCTAACGCGCACGCCGTAACGCGCGCGTGCGTATTGACACAGTTCCTCGGTGTCGCTATAGTAGCGAAAACTTACATGGTGGCGTAGCTCAGTCGGTAGAGCAAACGGCTCATATCCGTTCGGTCAGGGGTTCGAATCCCTTCGCCACTACAAACCGCAGGTGCGCGGCGCAACGCGCTCTAGTCAGACCCTTTCGCTTGCGAAAGGGTTTTTATTTCGCTGATAAACTCATCGACGTTGGCAAAGTTTCGGTAAACCGATGCGAAGCGGATGTAGGCTACCCGGTCGAGCTCATAGAGGCGGTCGAGCACCATGTCGCCGATGCGTGCGGACGGAAGCTCGTGATTCGCCTTAGCCTCGATCATCGCCGCTTCCTCGATCTCGGTAATCATCGCCTCGATCTGCGGTTGCGGGATCGGCCGTTTGCGGAGCGCCTGCTGAATCCCTTTCTCGAGTTTTTCGCGACTGAACGGCTCCCGCCGCGCCGAGCGCTTAATCACCATAAGCTGCTTCTCCTCGACGCGTTCGTAGGAGGTAAACCGATAGCCGCAGGCGATACACTCGCGCCGGCGGCGAATAGAGTCACCGCCGGCGAGCGTTCGGGACTCAACCACGCGGTCTTGTTGACTGCTGCATAAGGGACATCGCATATCTTTTTCGGATAGTAGCGGAGATGAGAGGTTGCTTCAACTGATTGAATCAGTATAGTGGAAGAGTGGCTCCTACGTATCTCGGTGATCTCTTGAAGGTACCTCCAAAAGGGGAGGGGCATGCCTAATCTTTCCCCGGCCGTGCTGATCGGCGTGTACGCGCTGTGTTGGGTGGGGCTACACCTTGGTGCGGGCTTGATCGCGCATCTGCTCCCCGATCGCGCGCTTCGTTGGGCGCGGTGGTGGTATCATCCGCGCGCGTTCGAGCAATCCGGGCGGCTGTATCGTCGTCTTTTTCGTATTCATCGCTGGAAGCATCTCGTGCCGGAGGCAGGTAACTTCTACCGAGGCGGTTTCACGAAACGCGCGCTCGACCGCAGCGACCCGGCCTATGCCGAGCGGTTTGTCCTCGAAACCTATCGGGCGGAGTTCTCGCACTGGCTCACGATCGCTCTGGCGTTCACCTTCCAGCTCTGGAACGATTGGTACGTGACGGTGCTGATGCTTTTCTATGCCGGTGCGGTGAACCTGCCGTGCATTATCATTCAGCGCTACAACCGCCCGCGCTTGCTGCGGCTCTATGAGCGCCTTAGCCGTGAGGAGTCACGGTGCGCCCTTTCCAGGTGACTCGCCGCAGTACGTAGGTGACGAACAGCGAGCGCAGGTACACTCCGGCGAAAAACGCCAAACCTACCGGGTAGAACAGCGCGGTAATCAGCCGGAATCGCCCGATGGGGCGTAACAGCAGGTACAATTGTGCGGCGTACAGGAGATAGAGCAGCCCTCCCGGCAGAATCGGGCCGGTGGCTAGGGCTCGTAACGCCAGCGCGGCGCCGGAAAACCAGGAGGTGAGCGCAATCAGTACGCTCAGGGGGGTGCGCGACGAGGCAACCGCGAAGTTCTTTGTCCATCCTTGTACGAGTTCGCGTAAACCGTTGGGGTACATACGAAAGCGCAGCTCGTCGCCTCCGATCAAGAATCTGATGTTGCAGCCGTGCGACCGAAACCGCGTACCGAGCGCCACGTCGTCGAGCACCTCGGAGCGCACCGCCGAATGCCCGCCTGCGCGCTCATAGCAGTCTCGCGACACCAGCACGCACGGCCCGAACGCACCTTTGGGAGCCGAGCGCCGCGGAAGGGTGAACGCGGCCACCCCGGCGATCAGCACGATGTTGAAGAACGCCGAGAGTTGCTCGTACGGGCGCTCGAGCTCGTGGTAGGGCTGCACCGTGATCACGGTCGGGCGCGCAGGCGTGCGGTTGTGGGCTCGATATTCGGCACGGAGCGCCTCGAGAGCCGTTTCGGACGGACGGCAGTCGGCGTCGAGGAACAGCAGGAGTTTCGACGAGGTGGCCTCGGCGCCGGCTGCACAGGCCCGGGTTTTCCCGAGCCATCCTGCAGGCGGTTCCGACAGCTCTATGACGCGCGCTCCGTGCGCGCGAGCGACCGAGGCGCCGGCATCGCTTGAGTTGTCGTCTACGACCACGAGTTCATCCGGCGGGCAAGTCTGCTGGGCAAGCGCCGACAGCAACCGCGGCAGGTTATGCTCCTCGTTTCGCGCCGGGATCACGACCGCGACCCCGTCGCCGTGCGGCTCGACGCGGTCGGTAGGCCGAAGCTGCTCCGCCGCGGCGTCGTCGGGCAGTGTGCGACGCGGCCGGGTGAGGCGTTCCGGCCGGTACAGCACCGTAAACGCCGCCGGCCACAGCAGCAACGCAGCGAGCGTTACCCAGTCGAGCATCGCCCAGTTGAGCGTTACCCAGTCGAGCATCACCCGGCCTCCACCGCGCTCGCTCCGGCGGCGTCGCGGATCTCGTCACCGCCACGCGCGCGGGCGGCGCGCGGGTTATCCGTGGCGTGCCGGCTGCCGGCGGCGCGCGGGTTTCCGGCGGCGTCCAGAACGTGAAGCATCTCGGCGTGAGACTCGCTCCGCAGCAGCAGCGGGCGGAGCGTTGCGTAGCGGGGGCACCCGTTGAGGTACGTGGAGACGAAGCGCTTCAACACCCCGACCTGCCGTCGGCCGCCCCATTCTTCGGCGTGAAGCTCAATGTGACGGCGGAACAACGCTATGCGCTCGGTCTCGGAGAGGCGCGCGACCGAGCTGCCGGGGGTGCGGCTCAACGACAACGGGTCTCGCACCACGGCGCGGCCAAGCATGAAGCCGTCGACCGGGAACTGACGATCGAGAGCAAGCGCCTCGGACGCGGTCTTGATGTCGCCGTTCCCGATAATGATCGTGCCGGGCGCGATGCGGTCGCGCAGCGCGAGGAGCTCGTTGAGCCGGCTCCACTCGGCTGAGCCGCTGTAGCCCTGCGCTGCGGTTCGGGCGTGCAGGCAGAGCGCGTCGAGATCCTGCTCGAGCAAAAGCCCGCACCACTCGGCGACCGCAGGGCGATGGGTTCCGAGGCGGGTTTTCACGCTGAGAGGCAGGTGCGGCGCCCCGCTGCGAACTGCGGCGATGATCTCTCGTGCAAGCTCGGGCGTCTCGATCAAGCCGGCGCCGGCACCGCGTTTGAGAATCTTCTTCACGGCGCAGCCCATGTTAATGTCTACGCCGTCATAGCCGAGCTCGGCGACGTAGCGCGCCGCACCGTAATAGGCCTCGGGATCGCGGCCCCAAAGTTGCGCGATGAGCGGGCGCTCCTCGGGGTGGAAACGCAGCCGATCCTTGAACCGGGTCGCCTTTGGTGAACACAGCCCGTTTGCCCATGCAAACTCGGTGTACAGTAGATCGGGGGCGGCGACGCGTTGCAGCACACGCCTGAACACCGTGTCGGTAATGTCCTCCATAGGCGCCATGGCTATGAAGGGGCGAGGCAGAGTTCGATACACCGAGTGGGCGAGAGGCATTTTGCTCGACTCTCAGGTGCCGGTGCGCTCGTTCAAGTTGCGCAGCACCAGCTCTCCGGGCTCCACCTGCCCCGGCTGGTACGGGTGCATGACGTAGCTAAACCGATAGGTATCGGGCGGCACACGGTACTGTTCAAGCAGCTCGTGCTGTTGTGGGCCGGAACCGACCCCGCGAATACGATGGTCGA
Source organism: Spirochaetaceae bacterium (assembly GCA_003552185.1). GTDB lineage: Bacteria > Spirochaetota > Spirochaetia > DSM-27196 > SLAA01 > B1Sed10-166. Next base: position 24,155 of record PUOW01000240.1, on the reverse strand, counting down.
TCGCGAGAAACGTCTCCTCGGCGAACACGATCTCGTCGGTGTGCGTTGCCTTAAACAGCGCTTCGGGCGCGCAGTGCAGTGCCGAAAAACTGAACTTCTCAGGCGCGCACACCACCAACCCGGCGCCGCCGCTCTTCTCGAGCGCGCACCAGCGCACGTCGCTGTGCGCGCCGTTTTCCTGCGGCACGATGTACGGAACAAACTGCTCGGTTACCGTCGATTCATAGTGGCCTATCGGGGAGCCCAGCTTGCGGTCGGGGTAGTTCTCTCCCGGCCCGCGTCCAAACCACTGCAGCTTCTCGAATCCGGGGTTGAACTGCGCGAGCACCCCAACGCGAGGGAGCTCCGGGTTGCCGGGACCCACCGTTACGGTGTTCTCGACCCAGACCGCACCGTCGGGATGGATTCGGTACTGATGGAAATGAGATATTGCTTGATCTTCACCGCGGTCTTTTGCCGAGTGCATGACGGCCACCACAACGCTGCCGTGATCGGGGTCTTCCTCCACCGAGATCTCTTGCACCGCCGGCGAGAGATCATGGTAGCCGGCGTTCAGCCAGTCGTGCAACAATCCGCCCAAACGACCGCCCGAACGAGCCCCCGATTGGCCGGCGGTGAGTTTCTGCCCGTCGTTGTCGGTAGCGGCGCGCCAAATGTTGAGCTGCGGGCCCATATTCACGATATCGTGCTCGTCCCAGAAGATTGACGAAATTACCCCGAGCGCTTTGCGAAATGTGACGCGCAGCCGATCGTTGTAGATCCATATTCGTCGGTCGTCTTGCTTGAGTTTCAGCCGCGTCGTGGTGGGCCGGCGCGTGTTGCGGGCCTGCTTTCGACCGCTGAGCTCAAACTGCTCCCACGCAACCAGCGTGCCGGCGTCGAGCAGTGTGCCGCCGGAGCGCTCCGAGGCGGTAACGGTCAAGATCGCCTCCTGCCCGGGCGCTATCGTCACGTTCTCGTACGGCACCGTCACCACCTCGTGTTCGCCCGGCGCGATCGAGCCGAGCTCCAGTTCCCCGCGCTGCTGCACCGCGCCGTCGATCGCGACGCGCCAGCGGAAGATGAGGTCGTCGAGCGGGGTGAAGGAACGCTTGTTGTGTATCTTGAAGGTTTTGTCGCGCTTGCTGCGATGCTCGATCGCGATCGGCCGGCCTATCTGGCGTAGCTCCTGCAAAGCCGGGTGCGGCACCCGGTCGGGCCAGACCAATCCGGAGATACACCTGTTGGCTGCGTGCGGCGCATCGCCGAAATCGCCGCCGTAGCTCCATCGCGAACGCGAATCGGCGGGGTTTGCTCGTAGCGCGCGGTCGGCCCAGAACCAAATAAAGCCGCCTTGCAGACCGTGGTTGCGTTCGATCGTTTCCCAGTACTCCCGGAGCCCGCCGTTGCTGTTGCCCGATGCGCGCGAGTACTCGCTCATGATCAGCGGTCGGTGATCGCCACTGTGCGTGGCCCAGCGCTCGAGTGCATCGATCTCGGGCGAGCGTGGCCCCACGATATCGGTTGCAAACTCGCCGCCGCTCCAGGTGGATTCGTCATGAGCACCGGGGTAGTAGAGGGGACGGTCGGGGTCGTACGAGCGGATCCAGCCGGCGACCGCGTCGTGGTTCGGGCCGTAGCCGCTGCCGCTGCCGAGCGACCACACGATCACGCTCGGGTGATTCTTGTTCGCCTGCACCGCGCGCATTCCGCGATCCTGAAACGCATGCGCCCATTCCGATCCTTGCGAGAGCTCCTGAGTGAAGCTCGGCGCGTCGAGATTGACCGAATCGAACACCCAGATGCCGTGCTGGTCGCAGAGATCGTACCAGCGGGGATCGGCCGGGCCGTCACAGATGCGCACCGCGTTGAGATTGTGGCGCTTGAGCGCTCGAATGTCCTCGAGCATGCGCTGCTCGTCGATGGTATGGCCGGTGCGGTCGTCGTGCGGGGCCCAGTTTACCCCGTGAATCGCGATCGCGCGGCCGTTGACCAGCAGTTGCCGGTTCTCTACCTCTACTCTTCGAATACCGAATCGAAACGCGTGCAGGTCCATCGCGCGGCGCCCGGGGTCTCGCACCGTAAGCACGGCGCTGTAGAGCTGTGGACGCTCGCTGCTCCACAGGTGCGGATCGCGGATGGTTTCGCTCAAAACCAGCCTTCGTAGACTGCGACTGCCGGCCGCCGGGGTTCCGTCCTCGGCGCGCGCCGACAGCGGTGCATCGAAGACCGGATGGCCGTGCGGGTCGAACAGTTCGAGCTCCACGCCGTACCCGGCTTCGGGCCGTTCGGTGTAGCCGAGCTCAACGCGGCACTCGAGCTCGGCCTCTTGAAGCGAGCGGCGGGGAACCGCGCGGATGAACGCGTCTTGAACATAGACGTAATCGGTGCTGTAGAGCAGCACATCGCGCAGTATCCCGGGAAGCCACCAGCGGTCGCGCGTTTCGAGATAGCTTCCGCTACAGTAGGCAAACACCACGATTGCAAGCGTATTAGTCCCGCTCGAGAGGAATCGCGTAATATCGATCTCGGTTGCCGCACGGCTGTCTTCGGCGAACCCGGCGCTGTGCCCGTTCACGTAGAGCGAGAAGCCGCTTTCCACCGCGCCCAAGCGCAGTACTACACGTCGATCTCGCCAATCGTTCGGGAGTTTGAAGCTGGTTCGGTACACGCCGGTGGGGTTGTCGTTCGGCGTAAACGGTGGCTGTTCCTCGAACGGAGCGCGGTTACCGTTATAGCGCGGGCGCCCGTAACCCTGCAGCGCCCAGCTCGTGGGAACCTCTATCTCGGACCACGCGCGGTCTTTGAACCCCGCTTCGAGCACCTTAACCGGAACCTCGGCAGGGTTCCCAAACAGCTGAAACCGCCAACGGCCGTTGAGCGAGCGGATCCACGGGCTGTCTTCGCTATTGGCGCTTCGCGCCGCTTGCGCGTCGTCGTACGGCAACAACGGCGAGCGCGACGGGAGCCGGTTCCGTCCGAGCGCTTCAGGTTGCTGCCATATGAAATCGTGTTGGGCGGCTTTCTGCATCGGTGGCTCCTCGATTAGCGATCGTTAGTATTGTGCACGCGCGCCTCCGGGGAGGCGCGTGCGACTGCATTGTCGGTGCCTTCGGTGCCGTTGGTGCGCCGGCCCTGCGGCCGTACGGGCGCGCTTATCCCTGCACCGCGATATCGACGCTCGGCCTCAGCTCGGCAAGCACCTGCACCGGCTGATGCACCGGGTGGTTCCGGAACGCCTCAAGCAGCTTTGGGTCTACCTCCTCGCCGCGGTCTATCGCGGTGAACGCGAGCTGATAGAGGTGATAATCGAACCGCGGGGCCCATTTTCGCGACCCGAGCCGCGCCGTGGTGGAGCAGTTGTCGACCATGTAGGCGACGCCCTTGTAATGCATGAACGGGTTCAACGAATCGACGGCCTCGATGATCGACTCGTTCACGATCTCGGAGTACACGTGATCGTGCCGTATCAGTACGTCGATCTGAGCCATCATCGTCGCGACGTAGACACCGGCGGTGAAGCCGTCCAACGGGATGTTGTCGGGATCGCGCTCGGCACGCACCTTCTCGCCGACGCGCCACATCTCGGTGCCGTCTATCTTACTGAACGGGAACTCCTCCATACGCTCACCGGCAAGGATGACCGAGCGGATCTCGTTGCCGGACGCTACCTCTTGATAGATCTCGGTGAGAATCTCGAGCGCCGGGCGGTACGAAGCCGAGTACGCTTCGTCGAACCGCTTCTTTTCGGCGGCGTCGAGTTTGTCGTAGAGCGCAAGAATACCGTCTTTCGAGAGCGTTTCCGAGATTGGGCCGGTGACCGACTCTACGCTATGGCGAAAGGCATCTTCCTTCGACATGCCGGCGTCAACGTAACGCCGGTAGAGCGACTCAACGATGCCGTGGACCGCTCCGAGCAAGATGCCGCGCTCGCCGAAGATATCGGAGCGATACTCCATCTCGAGCGAGGTCATGAACGAGAACGGCGCTCCGAGCGCCACCGACCACCCGATTGCGTAATCGGTCGCCTTGCCGTTGATATCCTGCTCCACCGCGAAGCTCGCGTTGATGCCGGCGCCGCCGATCTCGCGGCCTTGCTCGTAGAGCCTGCGCACCGAGGGGCCCATGCCTTTCGGGCACACGCCGATCACGTTGATGTTTGCAGGTAGTTGTCGGCCGACCGCCTTCAAGTATCCGAGCAAAAAGCCGTGCGAAAGCCCAAGGGTGGCACCGGGCTTCATCGCATCAAAGATCTGCTCGTGCAGCGATGCCTGCGCGTAATCCGAGATCAGAAGCAGCACAAGGTCGGACTCGGCTACGGTGGTCATCATTTCTTTCAAGGTGCCGTCGGCCTCGCTGAAACCGGCCTGTTGGGCCTTGGCCCATGAGCTCGAGCCGCTACGTAGCCCAACCGTAACCCGAATATCGGTGCCCTCGAGCGAATCGCGCAAGTTCTGCGCTTGAGCCGGACCCTGCGATCCCCACCCGATTACGCCGATCTGCTTGACGCCGTCGAAGGCTTGCGGTAGACGGCTGAATAGGTGACGGCCGCCTCGTACGATTTGTTCCTGTGTGCCGGCGAGCGTTATTGTCTCGGTCTCGAAAACTCGGCTGGTGAACGCAAACTGCATAGTGATGATTCCTCCCCGCGGTTCAAATACTTGCCGCGATACTATACCGATCACGCTTGATGACTCAAGGGCCGCCTACGCGCGACGGCTGCCGGCCGCGTACGGGCCTCGCGCGTGTGTGCCGCCCGCGCGCCGCCGGCCGCGTGCGGGGTGTGGGCGCGGTGCCCCTGCAATCGGTGTGCCCGATCGAGCCGCGCGTGCCGGCACCGCACGCGACCGGCGCGGCTACAACGGGAGGTGCAGAAGCGCGAGTATGAGTGCGGCGAGAGCGGCGGTGGCTACCAGGTCGCCCCGCTTGGGGCGGCCGAGCGGAGCGGTGAACGGAGTGCCACGGTAGCCGCGCGCGGTGAGCGCGGCGCCGATCTCATCGGCGCGCCGCGGCAGGCGGTGCAGCACGCTGCCGAGCACCGCGGCTGCGCGCCGCACCGGCCGGTTGCAGCCGCGCGCCGCCGCGGCGGCGCCGGCCTCGGCGGCTTCGGCGAACAACACCTCGATGAAGCGGAGCGTGAGCGAGGCCGCGAGGGCAACCTGCGCCGCGGCGCGCGGCGCGAGCGGGCGCAGCGCCCCCGCGATCACCGCGGTGAGCTCGGTTGAGCGCGTGACCGCGGTGAAGAGGTTGGCGATCAGCACCGCGACCGCGATTCGCGTGGCGTACTCGGCGCTCTCGCCGGCCGAGAGCGCCACGATCACGGTGAGCAGCGCCGCGAGCGGAATCATGCGCCGCAGCGTAGCCGCGAGCGAGACCGTCGCGGCGCGATACCCGGCCGCGGTCACGGCGGCGAGCAGCAGCAGCGCCGCCGGGGTAAGCGCAAACGCTACCGCCTGCAGCGCGATCAGCGTAAGCACCTTGAGCCGCGGGTCGAGCCGGTGCAGCGCGGTTTCAGCGGGCGTGTAGGCGAACAGCCCCGGCTGTCCGGCGGTCATAAGGCTTCGCGCCATGACAGCTCCGCGAGAGGGCCGTGTGGGCGCCTCAGTCCGTAAGCCGGAAGCCGTCGGAGGAACTGCTCGGGTGAGGTGTCGGCCGCGACGGCGCCGTCCGCGAGCGCGATCACGCGGTCGGCCTCGGCGAGCACCTTTTCTATGTCGTGGGTGATCATGATCACGGTGTGTCCGCGCTCCTTGAGCCCAACGAGATAGCGCAGGAGCTCGACGCAGGCGGCGTGGTCAAGAAAGGTAAACGGCTCGTCGAGCACGATGCAGCTGCTTCGTGTGGCGATTACCCCGGCAAGCGCGAGCCGGCGCCGGCGACCGCCCGAGAGCGTTGCCGGCGGCGACTGCCGCTCGGCCTCGAGACCGGTAAGCTCGAGCGCCTCGGCAACGCGTTCGGAAATCTCGGTTTCGGAGAGCTGCTGCACCCGCGGCCCGAACGCAACGTCTTCGAACACCGTCTGGCCGATGATCTGGCTTTCGGGGTCCTGGAACACCATCCCAACCGCGCGGCGGCACGCGGCAAGGTCGTCGGTGATGGGGCGGCCGTCCAACAAGACCTGCCCCTCGTCCGGCAGCAGCAGCCCGTTGAGATGCCTCGCGAGCACGGTCTTGCCGCTGCCGTTGGCTCCCAGGAGCAGCACGAAGCGGCCGGGCTCGATCGTGAAGCTCACGTGGCGAAACACCCAACGGCCGCCGAAATGTTTGCCGAGCTCTCGCACCTCAATCGTGCTCATGGCTCGTTCCGCCTCTCGGCGAACAACGGCGCAACGCGCCGGTGCACAGCCGCGATAGCCACCACCTTGAGCGCATCGCCCGGAAGGAACGGGAGCGCACCCAGCATAACCGCCTCGAGCGGTTGGAGGCCCGCGACGATCACGAGGCCCGCACTTCCTCCGGCCAAAATGAGCGCGGCGCCGACGGCCGATGCGCCGAGCACACGCCCCCGAGAAGGGCGCCCGCGAGTGAGCACTCCGCAGATCGCGGCGGCCGGAAGATAACTCACCAGATACCCGGCGGTGGGCCCAAGAAAGGTGGCCGGCCCGGCCGCCCCGCCCGCGAAGACCGGGAGACCCACGGTGCCGAGCCCGAGGTACAACGCAACCGCGAGAGCGCCGCGTTTAGCCCCGAGCAGGGCGCCCGCGAGCAGCACCAGCATGTTCTGCAGCACCAACGGCACCGGTGAGAACGGCAACGGCACCACGATATAGGCGCCGACCGCGATCAAGGCGGCGAACAGCGCGATATGCACCGTGGTTGTCGGAGCGAGGAGTTTTGTGTCGGTATTGGCGGAGCCGGGCATCGTGCTGCAGACAGTAGCACACAACGGTACTCTGGTGAAGAACTCGCGTACCGACAGGTACCGACGCGAGTCCTGTGGTTGAGCGAGTGTGGATGAGCGAGCTACGGATGCGGTATGATCGGGGCACAATGGTGACATTTGGCAATCGCGTGCCGCGACGGCTCGCGCACCCCGCCGTGGTTCTTGCTACGCTCGCGCTGTGTGCGGCGATACTGCTTCCGGCCGAGCGCGGGTACGCGTTCAGCATCTCTGAGGCTGTGAGCCTGTATCCCGAGGCGCCTGAGATCGACGCGCGGTCGGCGATCCTGCTCGATTACGACAGCGCGACGGTGCTGTTTGAGCACAACGCCGATGAGATCATTCCGCCGGCCTCGCTTACCAAGGTGGTGGGCATGCACACGGTGTTTGAGGCGGTGGACCGCGGAGAGGCCGCGCTTACCGACCTCGTGGAGGTGCCCGAACACGCCTGGGCCCGCAACATGCCGCGGTACTCCTCGCTGATGTTTTTGGGTCCCGATCAAGAGGTGACGCTCGAGGAGCTGGTGTACGGGCTCGCGATCCCGTCCGGTAACGATGCCGCGATCGCGGTTGCGGAGCATATCGCCGACGGCGTGCCGGAGTTTGTCGCGCAGATGAACGAGGAGATGCGCCGACTCGGCCTCGAGCGAACGCGGTTCGTAGAGCCTTCGGGACTAAGCCCCGAGAACCAAACCACCGCACGCGAGTTTTTGCAGTTTCTCTACGATTATCTCGAGCGTCGACCGGATGCCTTGGAGCGTTTTCATGCGCTCGAGGAGTACGCCTATCCGCTCGATCGAAACCGTTCGCCCGGCAACGGAGAACCCACGATCACGCAGCGCAACCGCAACGTGCTGCTGCGGGAGTATGACGGCGCCGACGGCATCAAGACCGGCTATATCCCGGCCTCGCGGTATAACCTCGCGTTCAGCGCCGAGCGCGACGGGCGGCGCTTGATCGGTGTTCTGTTGGGGGTTCCGGGCGATACCCATCTCGAGGGCAGCGCCGAGCGGGCGCGTCAGGCGGCGGCGTTGCTTGATTACGGGTTCGAGGAGTTTGAGACCGTAACGCTCGGGCATCCCGACCCCGAACCTGTGCCGGTCTGGTTCGGCTCCGCACCCGAGGCGGCGGTGTACCCCGATGATCACGACACCGTGGCTCTGCCGCGAGGCGCGATCGAGAGACTCGAGGGCGAGATCGTACTGCCGCGCGAACGCGAGGCGCCGCTCTATGCCGATGAGCGCCTCGGCGAGGTGCGGTACAGCGTCGCCGGCGTTCCGGTACACACTCGCGCGCTGTACGTCGCCGAGACGGTGGAGCGCGGCCCGTGGTGGCGCGTGGTCTGGGATCATCTCAGGAGATTCTTCCTTCGGCTCGCCGATCGATTCTGAACTCGCGCGGCGTTGTGCGCGTGTGCGCGATTGCGGTTTGATTCGTTTGAGGTTTCGCAGTATCTTTTTGCAATCGAGGGCCGGTGCAAAGTCCGAGCGCCGTTCCGACCACATCTTAAGGAGAGAAGGAGGCGAGCCATGGCATTTACATTACCCAATCTTCCCTACGACTTTAACGCATTGGAGCCGTATATAGACGAGCAAACAATGCAGATTCATCACGGCAAGCATCATGGTACCTACGTGAGCAAACTCAACAGCGCGGTGGAAGGCACCGAGTACGAGAAGCTCTCGATCGAGGAGCTGATGCAGAAGGTGGCGAGCGTGCCGGAGAACATCCGAACCGCGGTACGAAATAACGGCGGTGGTCACTGCAACCACTCACTCTTCTGGCAGATTATGGCACCGAATGCGGGTGGCGAACCCAAAGGTGAGCTCGCCGATGCTATATCTTCAGCCTTCGGAAGCTTCGATGAGTTCAAAAAGCAGTTCACCGCGGCCGCGGTCGGACGCTTCGGCAGCGGCTGGGCCTGGCTTGTCGTGAACCCCAGCGGCGGAAAGCTCGAGATCATGAGCACTCCCAATCAAGACAACCCGTTGATGGTCGGCATCGTTCCGGAGGCTAAGACCGCCCCGCTCACGCCGATCCTCGGGCTCGATGTATGGGAGCATGCATACTATCTGAAGTATCAAAACCGCCGTCCGGAGTACATTGAAAACTTCTTCAACGTGATTAACTGGGACAAGGTGGCGGAGCTCTACGCTGCGGCGAAGTAAGCGAACAACCGTACCTCCTGTGAGCACGTTTCGGGCCTCCGGCGAGTTTATGACCGTCGCGAGGCCCTTTTTATGTACGCGCCCATGGGTTGCCGCGCGCACACGCACAAAGCCCGCTCCTGCAGTTCGCGCGCGCACAAAAGAAGCGCTCGGGAAGTAGCGGCGCGGTGGGCCCGGCGCGTTGACCCCGCGGTATGCGCTTGATACCATCAGCCGGACAGGTTAGGTGGACACTCCGGATGCATAGTACGCGTTTTCGTATCACCATATCGCTTCTCTCGCTGTTCGGCCTGCTTGCCCCCGGGGCGCTGCTGCTCGGCGGGTGCGCCGCGGAAGAAGAGCCGGAGGAACCCGAGGCGCGGCCGGCGAAGATGATGGAACTCTCGGCGCCGCTCGAAACCGTAACCTACCGCTTTAGCGCTCGGGCGGCCGCCGCGCGGCGGAGCGTGCTCGCGTTTCGCGTGCCGGGGGAGGTGCAGACGGTTTCGGTTGAGCTCGGGGACGCGGTCTCGACCGGGCAGGAGCTTGCGCGGCTCGATGATGAGGATTACCGCTACAAGGTCGGCGAGGTTTCGAACAAGCTCGCGGCCGCCGAGGCGGCGGTTGCCGAGGCCGAGTCGCATTATCGTCGCGGCGAGGAGCTGTACGCCGCCGAAGCAATCAGCAGCACCGAGTTCGACAGCCTCGAGAGCGCGTATCGGCAAGCCGTGGCAACGCGCGACGGCGCGCGCGAAGGGCTGAACCAGGCCGAGTCGGCGCTGCGCGATACCGTGCTCGAGGCGCCGTTCGACGGTGTGATCGCGGCGCGTCAGGTTGACCCGCACGAGAACGTCGCCCCCGAGATCCCGGCTTTCATTCTCGATGATCCGGCCGAGATCGATATCACGGTGGCGGTCTCGGAGCGTTTCGTTGCTCACCGAGACCAGATCGAACGCGTTGAGGTGCGACTCGAGGCGCTCGAGGACGAGGCTTACCCCGCCGAGGTTGTGTCGATCGGAACCGATGTAGACCCGGTTACGCAGGCCTACCCGGTGCGGGTTCGCATCGAGAATCCCGATATGCGCGTTCTTCCCGGGATGACCGCCGAGGTAACCTTCGAGAAGCGCGCGCGCGCGCCGGCGGATCCGGCTCGAGCTGAAGACGCCGAACTCCATGGGCCGCCGCGGCACAGCTATCTCGTGCCTGTTACCGCGCTGTTCGAGGAAGACGGGACGGCGTTTGTGTGGCGCTGGGATCCCGAGTCGCGCACCGTGGAGCGCTGCGAGGTGCGTACCGAGGGGCTCGAGAAAGACGAGGTGCGAATCAGAAACGGGCTACGGCCCGGCGATCTCATCGTGATCGCGGGTGCGGAGTATCTGCACGACGGCGCGCGCGTTGAACCGCACAACGACGTCGCGCAGCGCGACGCCGCGCAGCGCGCAACTGCGCCGCGCGAAACCGAGGAGCACGATGCGGATCGGTGAGACCGCAATCAAACGGGCCCGCCTCGTGACCTTCGCGGTGTTGCTCGTAGCCGGTGTCGGTATCTTTGCGTTCACCCAACTCGGGCGCCTCGAGGACCCCGAGTTCACGATACGCTCGGCGCTCGTGCTCACGCAGTATCCCGGTGCCGACGCGGCGCGGGTAGAGCAGGAAGTTACCGAGCCGCTTGAGCTTCACATTCAGCAACTCGGCGAGCTCGAGGATCTCGAGTCGTTCAGTCGCGACGGGTTCTCGCTTATCTATGTGCATGTCGACGATCGCTACGGCGGGCAACGTCTACGTCAAATCTGGGACGAGCTGCATAAGCGGGTGTACCGTGCGGCCGCCGAGCTCCCGTCGGAGGTCGTGGGCCCCTTGATCGAGGACGACTACGGCGACGTCTACGGCGTGCTGCTCGCGCTCACCGGCGACGGCTTCAGCTACGCAGACCTCGAGGAGATAACCGAGGACGTGCAGCAGGAGCTTCTGCGCGTCCCGGACGTCGCCAAGGTAGATATCTTCGGCAGCCAGGGCGAGCGAATCTATTTGGAAACTACGCGCGCCAAGATAGCGGAGCTTGGGTTGCACCCGCAACTGGTGATGCTTGCGCTCAACCGGCGCAACGTGGTTGAGCCTTCGGGGTTTGTGGAGCTTGGCCCGCGGAAACTGCCGATCTACACCAGCGGACTGTTTCGCTCGATAGACGAGATCGCGCGAATGCAGATCAGGAGCCCGCTCACCGGCGAGCTTGTGCGGGTCGAGGACTTCGCCGAGGTGGGACGCGGCTACGCCGATCCGCCCGAGGCGATGCTGCGCTTCAACGGTGAGGCCACGCTCGCGCTCGGGGTGGTTCCGACCGAGGGCGCCAACGTGGTGGAGCTCGGCCGGCGCGTGCAAGACGAGATCGCGCGGATCGAGCAGCGCCTGCCGGTGGGCGTTGAGTTTGGAGTGATCGCGTTGCAGTCCGAGGAGGTGGAGCGCGCGATCGGCGAGTTTCTCACCAACCTTGGTTCGGCGGTCGCGATTGTGCTCGCGGTGATGATGGTATCGCTTGGCCTTCGCACCGGCGTGATCGTGGGGGTCGGTGTGCCGCTCAGTATCCTCGCGACCTTCGCGGTGATGTGGGTTACGGGGATAGAGTTGCATCGCGTATCGCTCGGGGCGCTCGTGATCGTGCTCGGGATGCTGGTCGACAACGCGATTGTGGTCTCGGAGCTGATGCTGGTGAAGATGCAGCGCGGCGCCGAGCGCATCGAAGCGGCGCGCGAAGCGGTCTCGGAGACCGCGCTGCCGTTGCTCGCCGCGACACTGATCGCGATGCTCGCGTTTTCCCCGGTGGTGATGACGCAGTCGGCGACCGGAGAGTTTACGAGCGCGTTGTTCTGGGTGGTGGCGGCAAGTCTACTCGCGTCGTGGCTGCTCTCCATCACTCTCACGCCGGTGATGGGCTACCGCTATCTGCGTCCCGCCGGCGGCACCGACAGCGACCCGTACGGTCACGGCATCTACCGATGGTTTCGGTCGCTCACGCGCACCGTGTTGGCGTACCGCCGCACGACGCTGTTTGGGGTGTTAGGGCTGCTGGTGGTGGCGTTTCTTGGGTTTCTGCTTGTGCCGCAGATCTTCTTCCCACCGGCGCAGCGCGCGCAGTTTCTCGTCGATTACTGGCTGCCTGAGGGCAGCAGGATCGAGCGCACCTCGGAGGATATGCGCGAGATCGAGTCGTTTCTCGGCGATCTCGAAGAGGTTACCGACGTGACCGCGTTCATCGGCGAGGGCGCACCGCGGTTCTACCTCCCGATGATCCCGGAGCCGCCGAACCCGGCGTTCGGGCAGATTTTGGTGAACCTCGAGGAGGTGGAAGACCTCGACGCAACGATCGAGAGAACGCGCGAGTTCGTGCGCGGGCGCTTCCCCGATGCGGAGCCGCGCGTACGTCCGATGCAGCTCGGCGAGCCGGTGCGCTATCCGTTGAAGCTGCGTATCAGCGGACGCGACAAAGAGACGCTGTACGAGCTGCAGAGCGAGGCGCAGCGTTTGATCGAGGAACATTCCGGTGTCGCCGAGACGCGCCACAACTGGCGACAACGCACCGCGCGGCTCGAGGCCGAGGTAGACCAGGACCGGGCCGCGCTCGCGAACGTCACGAGCGCCGGGGTGGCCGAGGCGTTGCAGGCGGGCTTCGCGGGGAGGCCGATCGGCCTATACCACGAGGACGACGAGCGGATCCCGATTGTGTGGCGCTTCCCGGCCGAGGACCGCCTCGACGCGGCGAACGTTGCGAACATGATCGTCTGGCCCGACGGGGCCGGCCGCCCGGTGCCGATAGGGCAGGTAGCCGAGCTCGAGCTCAACTGGGCCGAGTCGGTGATCTGGCGCTTCAACCGCCGCCGCGCGATCACGGTGCAGGCCGATCTCTATCCCGGCTACACCTCGCACGGAGTGCAGCACGACCTCGACGAGGCGGTGCGCGCGCTCGAGCTGCCGGCCGGGTACGACCTCGAGTGGGACGGCGAGGCGGCGCAGGCCGCCGAGGCTCGCGCCGACGTGCTCGGCCCGGTGCCGGTGGTGCTCGGGCTTATCGCGTTGATCCTCATGGCGCAGTTCAACAGCTATCGTCGTGCCGCGATCATCTTTTTGACGGTGCCGCTCGGGCTGTTCGGGGCAAGTTTCGGGCTGCTCATCTTTCGCCAACCGTTTGGGTTTATGGCGCTGCTCGGGGTCATGAGCCTCGCCGGTATGATCATCAGAAACGCAATAGTAATGATCGAGCAGATAGACCTCGAGAGCCGACGGCGCGAGCGCGTGTTCGAGGCTGTGCTCGAGGCCTCGGTGAGTCGTGTGCGCCCGGTGCTGCTCGCCGCGATGACGACGGTGCTCGGCATGCTGCCGCTCGCGCTCTCGGGCCCGTTCTGGGCGCCGATGGCGCTCGCGATCATGTTCGGCCTGGCGTTTGCCTCGGTGCTCACGCTGTTGGTGGTCCCGGTGCTGTACGCGGCGCTGTTTCGCGTACCGCAGGAGGCGCACCCACCGGGCCCAAAGCGCGCTCGTTGACGGTGGGCCCGGCTAAGTGTTAGCTTAGCCTAATTACTTCGAGGAGAATACAACGCGATGAGTTTATTGGAGCTCCGGGGCTTGTGCTCAAATGTGCACCCGGAGGATTCGGAAGAAGGCATTGCCATCCTCAAGGGTGTAGACCTTGAGGTCAATCTTGGTGAAATACATGTTTTGATGGGCGCAAACGGCTCGGGCAAGTCGAGTCTTGCGCATCTGCTGATGGGGCACCCAAACCATCGCATCACCGGCGGCACGATGCTGCTCGACGGCGAAGACCTCAGCGAGATGGAGCCCGATGAACGCGCGCGCGCCGGGCTGTTCTTGGCGTTTCAGTACCCGCACGCCATTCAGGGCCTGCCGGTCGGAACCTTCCTCAAGGCCGCGGTGGAAGCGCGGCGCGGCGAGGAGCTCTCGTTTCGCGTCTTCAAGCGCGAGCTCGACGACGTGATGGGGCGGCTCGGGATCAGCAAAGAGTTCCTCGGCCGCTCGTTGAACGACGGCTTCTCGGGCGGCGAGAAGAAGCGAAACGAGATTTTGCAGATGCACCTGCTGCAGCCGCGCCTCGCGATGCTCGACGAGACCGACTCAGGGCTCGATGTCGACGCGCTGCGCCTGGTGTTCAAGGATATCCGCGAGATCGCGTCGCCCGATAACGCTTTCTTGGTGATCACGCATTACGACCGGGTGCTCGACTACATCAATCCCACGCATGTGCATATCATGCGCGACGGCCGCATCGTGAAGTCCGGCGGGGCCGATCTCAGTAAGCGCATCGACGAGCACGGCTTCGAGACGGTCTTGGCCGAGGAGGGCGTCGATGAGTGATACCGGCACCGATTTCGAGATTGCCGACATAAACAAAGACTACGAACGGCTGTACGGGTTTCACTCGAGTACCGAGTACATGGCCGGGCGCGAGCGCGGGTTAAACGAAGAGGTGATCCGCGAGATATCGGCGATCAAGGAAGAGCCGGACTGGATGCTCGATTTTCGCCTCCGTGCGCTCGCCGAGTTTCACAAGATGCCGGATCCCACCTGGATGGACCAAAGCGTATTCGACGACATCGATTACGCCGATCTCTATTACTACGCGCGCGCGGCCGACAAAAAGTACAACGACTGGGACGAGGTTCCGGAAGACATCAAGGAAACCTTCGACCGCCTCGGCGTACCCGAGGCCGAGCGCAAGTTCCTTGCCGGGGTCTCGGCGCAGTTCGAGTCCGAGGTGGTGTATCACCACATCCAAGAAGAGCTTACCAAGAAGGGCGTGATCTTCCTGGATTTCGACACCGCGGTGAAGGAGCACGGCGATCTTGTGCAGCAGTACATCGCGACGCTCGTCCCGCAGTCCGACAACAAGTTCGCGGCGCTGAACTCGGCCGCCTGGTCGGGCGGGAGTTTTGTGTACGTTCCGCCCGGCGTCAAGGTCGATATCCCGCTTCAAGCGTATTTTCGCATCAACGCCGAGAGCATTGGACAGTTCGAGCGCACCATCATCATCGCCGACAAGGGCTCCTCGGTGCATTACATCGAGGGCTGCACCGCGCCGGTGTACTCCAAGACCGCGTTTCATACCGGCGTGATCGAGCTGTTTGCGCTCGAGGGCGCGTATCTACGCTACACCACGATCCAGAACTGGTCGAACAACGTCTTGAACCTCGTAACTCAGCGCGCGCGCGCGCACAAAGACGCCACGGTGGAGTGGATGGACGGCAACCTCGGCGCCAAGACCACGATGAAGTATCCGGCGGTGTTCCTCGCCGAGCCGGGTGCTCGCGGGCGGGTGCTCTCGATCGGCTACGCCAACAAAGGTCAACGCCAGGACGCCGGCGCCAAGATGATCCACGCGGCGCCGCACACCACCTCATCGATCACCGCAAAATCGATCTCGCACAACGGCGGGCGAAGTTCGTACCGCGGGCTCGTGAAGGTGCTGAAAGGCGCCTCGCACGTCAAGACCGATGTAGAGTGCGACGCGCTCTTGCTCGACGACTTCTCGGAGTCCGACACCTATCCCACGATAGACGTCAAAGAGAGGAACGACGTCAGCGTGATGCACGAGGCGACGGTTGGGAAGGTGAGCCCCGAGACGGTATACTACCTCATGAGTCGAGGCATCAAGGAAGAAGATGCGCTTTTGATGGTGGTCAACGGGTTTCTGCAAGAGTTTACGAAAGAGCTTCCGATGGAGTACGCGGTGGAGCTCAATCGCCTTATTCAGCTCGAGATGGAAGGATCAATTGGGTAACCGCGATGGTGATGGCAAGTTTAGCGGATAAGCCGATTCAACGGCTGACGATACACGAGGTGCTTCACGAACTGAAGCGCGAGAACCCCGCCTCCTACGTTTCGCAGGAGCAGCTCGCGGCGCTCGAGCGCGCGCTCGAACTGCCGCTTCCGGGCGCGCCCGACGAAGCCTGGCGCCGCGTTCCGTACGACGGGTACAACTTCAACGAGCTCACACTCGCAGCTCCCGTTATGCAGGCCGAGGGAGAATACGTGACGCGCCT
The DNA here is from genome assembly GCA_003552185.1 of Spirochaetaceae bacterium. Lineage (GTDB taxonomy): Bacteria > Spirochaetota > Spirochaetia > DSM-27196 > SLAA01 > B1Sed10-166. The sequence continues at coordinate 8,101 of PUOW01000240.1, read as the reverse complement.
TACGCGCCACGATCGTGCCGCCGACGAGGCGTGCGGCCGGTTCTTAAAGGCCTACGGTGCCCTGTTCGAGAAGCGTCGCAAGCGTAACAAGAGCCGCGCAAACGACGTGATCGAGAACAAGCTCTACTCCTTCAACGAGGCGCTCAGCGGTGACGCCTACTTCGTGCACGTGCCGAAAGGCACCACGCCGGCGGAGCCCATCAAGATCACGATCGAGCAGCCCGAGGCAAACCGCATCAGTCTCCCGGTGGTGTATCTGCACCTCGAACCGGGCTCGGCGGCCGAGGTTATGATCGAGCAACGCGGCGAGCCTGAGGCCGACGGTACGGCGTGCGTGGTCCTCAAGGGGCTTATCGAGCGCGATGCGCGGCTCTCGCTTCTGAGGCTACAGAATGTCTCGGAGAGCGCGCGCTTTTTCGGGTTCGACCGCGTCATGATCGAGGAAAACGCCACGCTTCGCGCCGACGGGGTGACGATCGGCGCCGCGGTCTCGATGCTCGAAGGGCTCTACAGCTTGATGGGCCCCGAAAGTCGAGCCGAGCTGCGCGAGCTCACCGGCGCACGCGGCACGCAGTTCAGCGGCATGAAGATCACGGTTGAGCACAACGCGCCGCATACCTACAGCGACGCGGCCGTCAAGACCGTGCTCGACGACGCCTCGCGCGGCATGTTCACCGGTAACATCAAGATTCCGGCGGGCTCGCCGCATTCGCAAGGCTACGAAGAACACCGCACGCTTCTGCTCGGCGATGAGGCGCATGTGCAGTCGATCCCGCAGCTCGAGATCATCGAGAACGACGTGCGCTGCTCGCACGGCTCTACCGTTACCTCCACGGTGGACGACGACCTGTTCTATCTGCGCTCACGCGGACTCGACGCCGCCTTCGCGACGCGACTGTTGATCTCGGCGTTTTATCAGGACGTGCTTCAACGGATGGACCTTCCGACGCGCAACGACGAGGCTCGCAACATGATCATGGGGCCGCTGCGCGCGAAGACCGGGCTGGAGTTTGATTCGAGCGAGGTTTGGTAGTAGCTTTCACGAGAGGAGAGTGAAGTGAAACACTCAGCATTACATACGGCTTCGTACGATGCAAGCTCGCTGGAGTTGGATCTCGACGCGCTGCGCAAGCAGTTTCCGATTCTCACGCGAACCATGCGCGGGAAGCGGTTTTCATATCTCGACAACGGTGCAACCTCGCTTAAGCCCGAAGCGGTGATCGCGGCCGAGAGCCGCTACTATACCGAGCTTTCGGCGAATATCCATCGCGGGGTCTACGAGTTCAGCGAACAGGCCACCGTGGAGTACGACGGCGCGCGCGAGAAGGTTGCGCGCTTCATCGGTGCCGACCGCAACGGGAGCGTGATCTTCACCAAGAGCACCACCGAGTCGGTGAACGTGGTGGCGTACGGCTGGGTGCGCAAGTACCTCGGCCCCGGCGACGAGCTCGTGACCACCGAGATCGAGCACCACGCCAACCTCATTCCGTGGCAAGAGGCCTGCAAAGCCGTCGGGGCACGGCTGCGCTTTATTCCGGTGAATCCCGATGGGTCGCTGCAGCTCGAGTCGCTCGAGGACGTGATCGGCGAGCGCACCAAGCTCGTTGCGATCACCGCGATGTCGAACGTTACCGGCTACATGCCCGACCTCGAGCGCATTATCGGGCTCGCGCATGCGCGCGGCGCGCGCGTGCTGGTCGACGGAGCGCAGTACGTCTCGCATCACCCGATAAACGTGGCCGAGCTCGGCTGTGACTTCCTGGTGTTTTCGGGGCACAAAATGTGCGGGCCTACCGGAATCGGGGTGTTGTACGGCAAGAACGACGTGCTCGAGGCGATGGATCCGCTCATCTACGGCGGCGATATGGTCTCGAAGGTGAAGCGCGACGAGGCGAGCTACAAACCCGTCCCGGATAAGTTCGAGGGCGGCACGCCGAACATCGCGGGAGCCATAGCGCTCGGCGCGGCGGTAGATTTTCTCGCCGAGGTCGGGATGCAACGCATCCTCGAGCACGAGCGGTCGCTGCTTGAGTATCTCGTGGAGCGCGCCTCTCGCGTTGATGAGCTCGTAAGTTACGGCCCCGATGATCTCTCTGTTCGCGGCGGGATCTTTTCGTTCAACTACGGCGACGTGCATCCGCACGACGCCGGGGCGCTGCTCGATCAAGAGGGCGTGGCGGTGCGAACCGGCTTCCACTGCGCGCAGCCGCTTATGAAGGTTTTCGGCGTCACCGGCACGGTGCGGGCGTCGGTTTATCTCTACAACACCACCGACGACATCGACGCGTTGATCGATGGGTTGGCACGCATAAAGGATGTGTTCGGGTAATGAGCCTTGAAGACGATCTGTATCAAGAGATAATCCTCGAGAACTACCGCTCGAAAAAGAACCGCCGGCGGATAGAGGGCGCCACGCTGCAGGCCGAAGGGGCGAACCCGAGCTGCGGCGACGATCTCGAGCTGTTTCTCAGCGTACAGGACGACGTTGTCACCGACGCCTCCTACGACGGGGTCGGGTGTTCGATCTGCTGCGCATCGGCGAACCTGCTGTGCGAATCGCTTCATGGGCGGTCTACCGCCGAAGCGCTGCGAATCCTGGGGCAGTTTAAGGGCATGCTGCTCGAGGAGCTTGAGCCCGAGTTCGAGGACGAGATATCGGACCTCGAGGCGATGCAAGGCGTGAAGCATTATCCGGTGCGCATCAAGTGCGCCTTGTTGCCCTGGAATACCTTGGAGGGACTGCTTGATGGCGTACAGTAAAGACGAACTACTCGACAAGATCCGCCCGGTGATCGATCCCGAGCTGGGGTTCTCGGTGGTGGACCTGGGGTTGGTATACGACGCGGTGCAGAACGACGACGGTACGGTTGATGTAACGATGACGCTCACCACTCCGATGTGCCCGCTTGGGCCGCAGATCGCGAACGAAGTAATCGAGACGCTGCAGGCCGACGACGATATCCCCGGTGCGCGGCTACACTGGAGCTTCAACCCTCCATGGAATCCGCACGAGATGGCGAGCGAAGAGGTGAAGTGGGGGCTCGGACTGTTCTCGTGAGCGCCACGGCGCGCCGGCCCACACGCCGGCCGCGCGTGACATTTGACATCAAATGTAGCGTGGTGCTATAGTCCCGCTATGAAACTCATGCATCGTGAAATTCCGGTTGAGCTTCTGCGGAAGCTGCCGGCAGGAATCAAGATCGTCAATCGAGGCGGCGAGGAGTTCCTCGTGATAGAGGACGTGCGCTGCCCGCAGGGGCACAGCCTTGCGGTGGATTCGGTCCGGATTCACGGTGAACCCTCAATCAAGCTCCATGTAAAGGTCAAGGAAGACGAGGGCTCAATCTTTGTGGACGCGTTCTGGGGCAGTCACGCAAAGCTTTTCAGTTTTCTCCCGTCCGATCTTGAGGGAGAGCCGATTGTAGAGGCTTCGTGCCCCACCTGCGGCACCAGTCTTATGGAGAAGCGAGACTGCGTTCTGGAAGACTGCGGGAGCAACGAAAACATCTTGCTGAAGTTGCCGAACGGGCGCGATGAAATCCACGTGTGTGGTCGTTTGGGCTGCCCTGGACACCAGATCAAACTCGCCGAGCTGCCGGCGCATGTCAGCAACGCGGTGAGCGAGATAAACTTCTTCGGCGCGCGGTTCGACGAGATGTTCGGTGACATCTGAGTCACCCTCAAGCCGATTCAGTGAGCACCCAACACAACTCCACGCAACGGCACCCCCCTCCTGATTCCACAGGCTCCGGAAATCCGGGGCCTGACGGGGCGGCTTCGGTTGATCTCGCGATAACGGCGGCCGGTCGGCGGTCGTCGCCGGAGATCACCCGCTGGGCGGAGCTGGTGGTGCGGTTGCTCGCTGAGTCTCCGTATCTGCGCAAGCACCGCCCTCGCGTGTACATCGTGGTGAACCCGGCCGCCGGGGGCTTCGCGCGTCGCAAGCGGTTCGCGGCGCACCTTACCGGGCTCGAGCACGCGGTTGAGCGCTACGCGGCGTGCGACCCCGCACCGCAGCCCGATTGGCTGCTGCTCGAGAGCCGGTACGCCGGCCACGCAACCGAGATCGGCAAGGCGGTGGTGCGCGAGGTGGAGCGAAACCGCAGCCGAGCGGTCTTGATCACCGCCGGGGGCGACGGAACCCACAGCGAGTGCATCGGCCCCCTGCTCGACCTCAGCGGCAAGCCGTTGAAGCACCTTGCGGTGTTTCGCCTCCCTATGGGCAGCGGTAACGACGGCGCCGACGCCGACTCAATGGCGCACGCCTGCAGCATGCTGCCCCGCCTCTCGAAGATCAGGCACACCGCCGCGGTGCGGGTAACGCCGCGCAACGCCGAAAGCAGCTACTCGCTCAACATCACCTCGATCGGAATAGACGCGTTTGTGACGCATACCACCAACAAGCTTCGCAAGCGCTTACCGGGCGACACCTACAAAGCGGTCGCCGATTTCGCGACGTTGTTCTACGAGCCGATCTACAAAGTCGGCAACATGAGCGCGGTGCTGCGCTCGCGGCGGCGCAAAGAGCCGGTGACGCTTACCGGCAACTTTATTCTCTTTGCGATCGGCGCGTCGGGCCACCGGTACTACGGCGATCACAAGCGGATTCTACCGAGCGACGACAATGTCTGCGCGATCCGAACCGTGAGCTTGCTTCGGAAACTCGCGCTAAAGAAGCTGATCTACAAGGGCGAGCACATCTATCAGTCGAATGTGGAGATGGCGAGCGCCGAAAGCGTTGAGATTCGCTACGACCGCGTGGCGCCGCTACAGGTAGACGGTGAGGGCAGGTGGCTTACCCCCGACGACTTCCCGGTGATGTTCGAGCGCACCGAGCCGGTGCTACAAGTGTTGAAGCTGCCCGAGTGAGCCGCAACTCGCAGCCGATGCGCTTCTCATCGGCACGGTCGCCGGCAGAGGCGCCGTCGCGGGGCGTTAAGGAAAGTCGTAGAAGTAGCCTTCTTTCGCAAAGCCCTTGATGCCGTGCCGGCGCACCTCGTCGGAATGCTCGCGCCAGTTGTCGCCGTAATGCATCAACAGCACCCTGCGCTTGATCTCTTTCGGGAGGGTTGCGATCTCCTCGACCGAGGCGTGAATGCCGCCGGTCCAGAACTGCGCATCGTGGAAGATCCGCTCGAATCCGAATCGACGGTCGTAGGTCTCGATGAGCTCGGGGTCAAACTGGGTATCTCCGGTGAACAACACGCGGTCGTCGATGATGACGCCGACGCAGTAGTTGCTCTGTTCCCATGAGCCGGACTGCTCCGGAAAATGGTTGGTGCGCACCAGCTTGAGGTTGATCGATCCGACCTGGATCTCGCGGGTGTCGCGCGCGTACTCGGCAAGCGGTTGCGGCCGCAGGATCTCCCAGAAGTCCTCGAAGCCGAGGCCCTTGCCGTCGTCGCCCACCTCGTTGAACTCGGCGCCACCACGTAGCGATTGATCCCAGAGAATCTCTTGATACTCGGCGGTGATAATGATGCGCGGAGCGCGTTTCGCGACGTACCTCCCGAGCAGCATCACCTCTTCGAGCCCGCCGATGTGATCGGAGTGCGAGTGGGTTATCAAGAAGGTTTCGATATCGGCGACCGAGAGCCCAAGGCGACGCAGCGCCGAGGGTGCCTTGGTGCCGCAGTCTATCATGACATGGTCGCTACCCTTGATAATCAGCACGTTGTTCTGATTGAGTTGCTTCGCGAATGCGCTTCCGCTACCGAGGAAGAAGAGGCTCAGAGTACCGTCGGTGGTGAGCTCAAGTTGTTTCGCGTGATTCTTTCGTGCGCGCATGGGTACCCTTCAGTTGTAGTGTACGAGCAGGTGTCCCACAGTCTATCGATTGCATTTCAGAAAATCAATGTAGTTCAATCTTCCTTCAATGTTCCTCGATGAACTGCGGTAGCTCGTTTCGGCACACGCCGCGATAACAGTAGCGCAGCTCATCCGATGCAAGCCGGATGGTATTGACCGGAAGCCGGCCCCAGGACATGGGCGTCGGAGTCTCGAGCTGGTGAAACTCGCCGTGCGTCACCATCACCGCGCAGTTGTACCCGTCCTCGTGCAACGCAGTACCGTAAGCCTGCGGCAGCACCGGTGTGCGATTCAAAAGCAGCGCACCGCGCGCCTCGGCCCACAGCGCGAGCGCTCGGCCTGTGGGTGTTGGGTGATCGAAGGTGTCGGCCGGCACCGCCATGAAGTCCTGATTTTCGGCATCGATCCAGCCGCCGTTTCGCTTAAAGCGCTGCACCCCGGCAAGAAGCGTCTCGAGATCCTGCTCGAGCGTGGAGTCGCCGCCGTGTTGCTCCTCGAGCAGGAAACTCGCAAGCAGCGCGAGCGCGCCGTAGTCCTCGAGAAACTCCTGCGGCTGAAGGCGACCCTCGATCGAGCTGTGCGCGAGGGTGTCGTCGTGGTAGTGGCGGTTCATGAGTTCTGCGAACACCTCCCGAGCGCGCGAGACCCCGTCTTCGATAACGCCGTATCGCCCGGCGTGCAACAGCGCGATCGCGGCGAGCGCGTTCCAACTGGTAACGAGTTTGCGATCCACCTCCGGCTGCGCGCGCTCGCGCCGCCACTCGAGCAGGCGATCCTCGATCTCGCCGAGCGTCCGGAGCTCGGCTGCGCTGAACGCGGCGCCGGACTGGGGCGCGTCGTCGGCGGTCGGGGATGCGCCGGTTGCGCCGCCGGGTTCCGCTTGCGCGCCGGGTGCGCGGCGTACGAGATGATTGTGCCCTTCGAAATTGCCGGCGCGCGAAACATCGTACCGTCGTTCAAACAGATCGAGCTCAGAGGCGCTCAAGACCTCCTCGAGTTCGCTGTAGCGCCAGAGGTAGGTGGCTCCTTCCTCGTGTTCGGTGTCGGCGTCGTGCGCCGAAACGAACAGCGCTCCGGAGCGAAACGAGTCCTCGAGACAACGGACCACGCCGGCGGCGGCCTCGCGGTAGCGCCGGCGGCCGAAGCGCCGATACGCGAGGCTGAGGTTCCAGAGCATCATGGCCTGGTCATAGAGCATCTTCTCGAAGTGCGGGATGGTCCAGGTTTGGTCGACGCAGTAGCGATAGAACCCACCCTGCAGATGATCGTGCAGCCCGCGTTCGAGCATCGCGTCGAAGCTGCGCTCGATGCCGCTTTGAAGCGGCTCGGAGAGTGGCTCGGGTTGATACAGCAAAAACAACAGGCTCGAGTGCGGCGGGAACTTTGGGGCGCCTCCGAGCCCGCCGTGGGTGCGGTCGAAACGCGCCGAGATCTCGTCTGCGAGCGCGGCGAGGCTCTCGTCGTCGGTGCGCTCGGCGGCGCGTTGCGGCGTGTCATGAAACGAAAGCGGGCGCAGCGAGGCGCGGTTTTCATCGTAGAACGAGCGTACCTTCTGCAGAATCTCGAGGAAGCCGGGCATCCCGGCGCGCGCGTGCGTGGGAGCGTAGGTCATCGCGAAAAACGGCTCGAGGTTCGGCGAGAGAAAGGCGTTCAGAGGCCAGCCGCCTTGTCCCATGGTAGCGACCAGGAACTGCATCATCACCTGGTCGATATCCGGTCGCTGTTCGCGATCTATCTTGATCGGCAGAAACCACTTGTTGATATACCCCGCCACGTCGGGGTCTGAGAACGCTTCGGCGGCCATCACGTGGCACCAGTGGCAGGTCGCGTACCCCACCGAGACAAACAGTATCCGGTCGGTCTCGCGGGCATACTCCAGCACCTCGGTGCTCCACTCCTGCCACCATATCGGGTTGTCGCGATGCTGATTCAGATACGGCGAGATCGCACGATCAAGATTGTTTTGTGAAAAACTCATCTTTGGAAGATACTAACGCACGCGTCAAAACGGAAACACGTACTCGAACTGCGGTCTGTCGCCGGGCTCTATCGAGCTTATCTCGAGGTAGGGAATCTCGTACTCTTCGCCGGTGTGCGGATTCACGAAATCACGCGGGCGCACCGTTCCGGTGACCGTGACCCAGGCGTCGTCTTCCGGAAGCGCCCGGCCGTTTGCGCGGGTCATGAACCCCAGCAGCGCGGCGTCGGCGGCGCAGCACCACATCAGCATGCGCCCGATCAAAAACTCGTCTTCCGAGAAGCTCGACTCACGATGAACAAACCCCTCGACGCT